>NZ_BAABJX010000019.1:0-688 GCF_039543525.1 Algivirga pacifica | reverse complement strand
GGATTATAGCGATGTAGAGAATGAAGCGCTGGGTACGGTTCAGCTGCATGTTTTCCCTGATGATGGAACATTGAGTTATGACGGCAATCCGGTAAGTACGGTGGATACGCTGATCAGTGCAGCAGATATCGGTAAGCTGGTTTATACGCCGGATGCGAACTTGAACGGAAGTCCCTTGGATACGTTGGTGTTCAAGGTAGCAGATGAGTCTGGAGCGCTGAGTGATACGGTTCACTTTACGTTGTACGTGACGCCATTGAACGATGCACCGACGGTATCTGGCGACAGCACGGTACTGGATGAAGATTCAGATTACACCTTTGAGTTATCAGACTTTAACAAGGATTATAGCGATGTAGAGAATGAAGCGCTGGGTACGGTTCAGCTGCATGTTTTCCCTGATGACGGAACGTTGAGTTATGATGGGAATGTGGTCAGCACGGTGGATACGCTGATCAGTGCAGCAGATATTGGCAAGCTGGTTTATACGCCGGATGCGAACCTGAACGGAAGTCCTTTGGATACATTGGTGTTCAAGGTAGCTGATGAGTCTGGAGCGCTGAGCGATACGGTTCACTTCACGTTGTACGTGACGCCATTGAATGATGCACCGACGGTATCGGGCGATAGCACGGTATTGAATGAGGATTCAGATTACACCTTCGAGTTATCAGACTTCAACAAGGAT
>NZ_BAABJX010000018.1:0-81884 GCF_039543525.1 Algivirga pacifica | reverse complement strand
ATACCTAACAAGTTAAGCATTGCGCGATTCACCATTCTGTCACAGTTTTTCAAAGAACTTGTATAATACTCGTTTGTATTATAATGAGATTCAAAACCAGAATCTTAACTTATATTTTTTAACTTCTTCGTTTCAGAAGCGGATGCAAAGGTAAGAAAACTTTCAATTACAATCCAAATTAATTTTGAAGTTTTTTTCAGCGAGATTTCTTAAAAACCTACACTCTCGATAGCGAGAAGCGCTATTTCATTATCTTCTCAAAACTTCTTTTTCTTACTTTCCTTTCGAAATCGGATGCAAAGGTAAGAAAACTTTTAACTAACTTCCAAAACAAATTTTCAAAAACTTTTCAGGAGTAAAATCCGAGGATTTTGTGGATAACAAATTGCTCCAAAGAGCGTCTCCCATTCCCTGAATTGTTGTGGCCTTCCGTTTGAAGGGGATGCAAAAGTGTAGGTATTTTTTGGATTATGCAAATGGAATAGTTCAATTATTTACAGAAATAATCATATTCAAATACAACAACCTCATTTCATGCTACTTCAACAAGTGTTAATGATTTGAGCTTTATTTCAGATCCCCCTATTGGTTATCGTAATTCATATACACAGCTCTTTTGGGTAGAGACAAAAGTCCTAGCATGGATTAAACATTAAGATAAAAGGAAGGTACTTTTAAGAGAGGTGCTTTTAAGAAGAAGGGGCGTCATACCCCTTTGTATGATAAAAAAGAGAGGCCGGTTGGAAGAAATTCCTATATAGACAGGATTAGATTCGCCCCATAGTGTCGGCCTTCCACTGTTAACTCTAAAAGAGCTTATCCTAAGATAAGTGTGGCCTGCCCTTCAAAACGGAAGCTCCTCTTATATTAATTACGTTGAATTTTCCAATTTATCCGGCCTCACTACAAAGATCTATAGTTTTTCAATGAAAAGCGACTATACCGAGCAATATTTTTAGGAATAAGAAAAATATCATCCTTTGGCCTGCTATATGCTAAGTACATCCTTTTATATTTACAGTCAATACATTTAATCCTATAAAAAAGTAGGATTATCCATTAAATAAAGGGGAATTATGTTAGAAGTATTGAAGAAAGAATTTGGTAGCTTTTTCAACTCTCTCGCAGGGTATATTGTTCTGGTGATATTCTTTATTATTACAGGGCTATTCTCATGGGTATTTCCTCAGAGTAGTATTCTTTCTAATGGGTTTGCTAATCTGAACCCTCTGTTTGATCTAGCTCCCTACTTATTTATGTTTTTAGTTCCTGCTCTTACTATGAAAGCCTTTTCAGAAGAAGTAAAAACAGGTACTATAGAATTATTACTTACTAAACCCTTAACCGACTGGTCCATTGTTCTAGGGAAATACTTCGCTAGTTTAACTCTTATTATAATTGCTTTACTCCCAACACTAGTTTATTACTACACCGTATACCAAATAGGTTCACCTATCGGAAATATTGATCAAGGAGCAACCATTGGCTCTTATTTCGGTTTACTGTTACTAGGTACAGTATTTTCCGCTATTGGGATACTTGCTTCCTCTATTACCGACAATCAAATAGTTTCTTATATCACTGCCTTATTTTTATGCTTTATAATATATGATGGATTTTCTCTAATCTCTAGTATCAATATATGGTCTACCTATTCCTATCAGATTAGTAAATGGGGCATAGACCATCATTATAGCGCTTTAAGTAAGGGAATTATTGACAGCAGAAACATATTATACTTTATCAGTATGACGCTTATTATGTTATTTGCTTCTAAAATAACATTAAGTAGTCGAAAGTGGTAAGTGCACACTGAATACTATTATAATATATAGCTACCCATGTCCCTTGGCCACTAAAGCTTTTTGTAACGACGAAACTCTTTATCCACATGTCTTTTAATTTCGAACTGGCAAACGAACAAATTACCTCCAAAATCGAGGCATTAAATATAGGAAAGGCCCCCAACAACCTTTACGACCCTATATATTATACATTATCTATGGGAGGGAAAAGAACCCGCCCTATACTTGCTCTTTTAGGCTGTTACCTTTACAATGAAAACTACTTAAAAGCCATGGGAGTAGCGATGGGAGTAGAGATATTCCATAACTTCACTTTAGTTCATGACGATATTATGGACAATGCTCCTCTTAGAAGAGGCAAAGCTACTGTTCATGAGAAATGGAATAATAATATTGCCATTCTATCTGGTGATGTCATGTTGGTAAAAGCTTATGAGCAATTTTTAGATACTGACCCTGCATTACTTGGCTCCATCCTTCAATACTTTAATAAATGTGCCTCAGAGGTCTGTGAAGGACAGCAATATGATATGGACTTCGAAAATGAAGATAATGTCAGCGCTGAGGAGTATTTACATATGATTCGCTTAAAGACTGCCGTACTATTAGGGTTTAGTCTGAGAGGTGGTGCTCTTGTAGGAGGCGCCTCCGAGAAGGATGCTGAAGTATTGGCTGAAATTGCTGAGCTAGTAGGAACAGGGTTCCAACTAAAAGACGATATTCTTGATCTTTATGGAGAACAAGCCAAAGTAGGAAAACAAATTGGTGGAGATATTATTGCCAATAAAAAAACGTACTTACTTATTAAAGCCTTAGAACAGGCCAATGAAGAACAAAAAAATGAGTTGGAACATTGGTTATCCTTAACCTCATTTGATAATACTGAGAAAGTAGAAGCTGTGAAAGCCCTATTTGATACCATTGGTGTTAAAGCTATAGCAGAAGAAAAAATGCACTCCTACTTCCAGCAAGCTTTCCAACTACTAAAGGGCTTAGAAATTCCTGAAGAAAGAAAAGCCTCTTTGCATGGATTTATTGAGATGATTTACTCTAGAGATAAGTAATTAAAAGAAGTGACTATCTCACCACTCAGTGAAAAATTAAAGTCAGAGATAGTAACTCTTTTAATATTAAAGGATGAAGGATGAAGGATGAAGGATGAAGGATGAAGGATGAAGGAAAAATACTCTTTTTCACTCCTTCCTCCTTTCTCCATTTGAAAATAATTTCACCTATCAGTCAAGATATAAATCGATCCTTTTTATTTCTCTTGCTGAATACGCAATACAAGTGCTTTTTTTAGCAACACGAAATTAACCATTAATAATTGCCCATCTTTTACCATAGGTATAGTATACAGAAACGTTGTATCTGACACTTCCTGTAGATTCTCTGTCATTTCTATCCCCTCTTTCAAGTTGTAATTATATGCTTCATACAAAGAAGAGATCACGGGTTGATCTTTTGGTTGTTCGCAGATTACCTCAATCTTATCTACATAAGTATCCCATTCTTGGTCTAACAATATATTATCAACACAAGATAAGTTTTCCTGCTGTTCTCTAACAGTCTTTGATAACTCCTTCCCCACTTCATAGGCCTTCTGAGAAATATCCGCGTCTGCTATCTTTCTAAGTTTTCTGGATTTGATTTCTTTCGACAATGCCTTTGTATCAATATTTTCTGGTGGTTTGATATCACAAGAAAATATTAGAAGAGGGAGTAATAAAAAGCTTCCTATTTTATATAGTGAATTCATTCTATGTATTTTTATACTTTTTAATCTTTATTCCACACAAATATAGAATAGAATAAGGAGGATTACCTATATCTTATCTAGTCTCCTCAATAAGTATTTGTTTAATCTACTTTAAAAGTAGATTCACTCTTAGTTGAAAAATGCTCAGGTTTTCAAGACCTTTACAAGGAATTATAAATAAATCGAGATGGAACTACATTATAGAAGGACAGGAGAAGGTTCTCCACTAATTATTCTACACGGATTATTTGGTAGCTCAGATAACTGGATGAGCATTGGAAAAACATTGGCTGAAAAGCACGAGTTATTCTTGGTAGATCAGAGAAACCACGGGCTTTCTCCTAATACAGAAGCCTTCAATTATACTACTTTTGTAGAAGATCTATACCAATTTATAGACTACCACAATATCGAAAACCCTACCTTATTAGGACACTCTATGGGAGGTAAGGTAGCGATGCAGTTCGCTGCTCAACATCCTGAGCTTCTAAAGCAACTTATTGTGGTAGATATTGCACCAAGAGCATATCCTGTACACCACCAAACCATATTGGAAGGAATGAATGCCATTCCTGTTGCATCACTCAAGGGGAGAAATGAAGCTGATAAAATCTTATCGGAATATATTCCTGAGATGGGTATACGAATGTTCTTACTTAAAAATCTACAACGTAATCCCGAAGGAGGATTTAGCTGGAAGATCAATCTTCCTGTTATTACTAAGAAAATCGCAGAAGTGGGAAAAGCGCTAGATCATCAGGGTACTATTGATATCCCATCCTTATTTATAGGGGGTAAAAACTCCAATTACATACAATCGGATGATGAAGCTATGATTCGCGATATCTTTACGGATGTTCGTATTGAGATGATAGATCAAGCTGGACATTGGGTTCATGCTGAGCAACCACAAAAAGTGACTGACCATATCTTGTCATTCACCTATTAACAGGGTTTGTTCAAGGTGTTTAGTTGAGCTTTGCTCGTTCATATTGTTTAGTTGTTAGAACTAGCAATTAGATAAAAAAGAAACATGAATCATCCCATATTAACAAATGGCTTAGTTTTCTGAGAATTCATCACTTTACAGCTATCTCAACAAGCCCTTTATAAGCTTCTTCATTTTTTCCTTGCCACCGTGGCCCGGATGAAAAACGAAGCAAAAAAATCAAGGCTTTGAAGAATTTGCCTAATTTTTAATCGCAAAAGCTAAAACCATTACATGGCGTATTCAACTCGCTACGCTCAAACAATGGTATTTCCTTAACGCTTTTACGATTAAAAATTTTAACGGCAATTCTTCAAGGCCATTTTTAGATATATAAAGACACTTTTTAAAGAAAAAAATATGAGCCACCCCTTAAATGTTAATATGGGATGACTCATGTTTCTCCTTCAACCTTCCATTAGGACAACCACAAGGGTCTCCCTTACTTTATCCTTTCTTTGGGGTTTGCCCGATAGCTTCTGTTATCTTCGCCAGAATTTCTTCTGAGCTAGCATCGGGGTCAAAGTGAATAGGCTCCTTAATGCGTACATGAAGTTTAGTTCCTTTCTTTTTGAAGAACAAACCTTTCTTATCAAATGCTCTACGGAAACCATCTATATTAATAGGTACCACAATTGGGTTAAATGTCTTTATAATATTGGCAGTTCCTTTTCTTACAGGGGCATAAGGTGTAGTCGTTCCTTGAGGGAATGTTACTACCCATCCTTTATCCAACGCTTTCTTTATTTTACCTGGCGCTGATACATCGGCTCCCCTCTTCACATCTTGCCCTGCAGCTCTCCATGACCTTTTGACCGTTACAGCTCCCGTCATCGCAAAGATCTTCGGTAGCCAACCACTTTGTTTCATCGTCTCCTCCGCTGCCACATAATACATGTAAGCTCTTGGATTCAGAATATACCAAGGCATCTTGACACTCTTCATATTCCATTTTGCACCGCAGAAAATATGATAGAAAGCAATTACATCTGAATAATAAGTCTGATGATTGGATATAAACAAGACATTTCTCCGAGGAAGCCCTTTCAAATGCTCCATCCCCTCTACATTCATTTTATTATAAATATTGAGTCGTGGATAGGTCACACCCGCCAAAACACTTATCAGTATTCTCTTAAGAAAGACGACATTTCCAAAACCATCAGTCGGCACAATATTCAACTTTCTTCTTCTTCTCTTCTTTACAGATTTTTGCTCTTTCACAGCATCAGAACTACTCTCTATTTCCTTTTTCATAATTCCTGTCACAACTTCCTTGAGCTTTAATATTTACAATAACCTATAAGAGTATGTTCGGAATATCTATTTCTGAGGAAATTGACATTCCAAACATACTCTGAATTCATCATCTACCTACTATTGCGTATGTATTGATGTCTTATTTCTATACAATTATACAAATACCGTTTTTGATTCCCCCCCTACTCTTCTACAGCATTTAAACCATAAATATATTTCTAAAAATGATTTTACTCTAAATATAAAAACTTTCACCCTTGCTTAACAAAAGTGATTATTCATTTATAGGATATAAACAAAATGCAATTTAACATTATTTAACTCTAAAAATCCTCATCTAAAGTAAACTTAGGTTTATCACTATCTTTCTCAACACTATTCATTACCCCTGACTTTTGATAATCTGACACCCTTTTCTCAAAGAAGTTGGTTTTCCCCTGTAAAGAGATCAATTCCATAAAATCAAAGGGATTCTCCACTTCATACTCTTTTGTACATCCCAGAGACAACAATAACCGGTCAGCCACAAACTCAATATACTGACACATAAGGTCAGCATTCATTCCTATTAATTTTACAGGAATTGCATCCCGCACAAACTCCTGTTCAATTCGGACTGCATCCAATATAATTTCCTTAACCTGTTTCTCAGGCAACTTATTTTGGATATGTTCTGTATATAGATGACATGCAAAATCACAATGTAACCCCTCATCCCTGGAGATAAGCTCATTTGAAAAACTTAAACCAGGCATTAAGCCTCTCTTCTTCAACCAAAAAATGGAGCAAAAACTACCCGAAAAGAAAATACCTTCCACTGCAGCAAAAGCAATCAATCTTTCTACAAAGCTTCCCTGCTCTATCCATTTCAATGCCCAGTTTGCTTTTTTCTCTACGCATGATAGCGTCTCAATAGCATGAAAGAGATGATGCTTTTGCTGAGGATCCTTTACATAGGTATCAATTAATAGAGAATACGTTTCTGAGTGAATATTCTCTATTGCGACCTGAAAGCCATAAAAAAACTTTGCCTCTGTATACTGTACCTCTGAAAGGAAATTCTCCGCCAGGTTTTCATTAACAATCCCATCACTAGCTGCAAAAAATGCTAATACATGTGTGATAAAGTAGCGTTCATCTTCTGTCAGCCGTTCCCAATCCCTCAAATCCTGTTCCAAGTCAATTTCTTCTGCCGTCCAGAAGCTCGCTTCCGCTTTCTTATAGAATTGCCAGATATCTGGGTGCTCAATAGGAAATAAAACAAAGCGATCTTTATTCTCCGATAAGATAGGTTCCTGGTTTATTTTGTTTCTCATAAGTCAATAGGGTTATCAGTTACGCCCATAAAAACAGGCTATTTGCGGGTTATCTTGATTAAAGAAAGTGAATTTTAAAGAATATAGCTGTTACTCAACATTATTTCTTGGCAAATTTTTACCAATCCACTATATTTGCATCTTGCAGACTAAGAACCATTGGTTTGCGTTAAAATGCGCTACTTAATTTAAGCTTTCTATCTTACAGAAACACACTTTTGAATAAATAAGTATAATTATTTCTATGATAATGTTGTGTTTATATGATATTAGCCTTAAATTTGCAGCCATTTCGTGGAAATTTTAACTCGAAGAGAAAATGTACGCAATTGTAGAAATAGCTGGGCAACAATTCAAAGTTGAAGAAAATAAATATATCTATACACACAGGCTAGAAGCAAACGAAGGAGACGCTGTTGAATTTGATAATGTTCTGCTTGTAGATAATGATTCAACTGTAGAAGTAGGAGCACCAAAAGTAGAAGGTGCTAAGGTTACTGGGAAAATCCTAGGTCACGTAAGAGGCGAAAAAGTAATCGTTTTCAAGAAGAAAAGAAGAAAAGGTTACAAAGTGAAGAACGGTCATAGACAACACTTCACTAAAGTTTTGATCGAAGGAATTTCTAAATAAGAACTCTTAAAACATTTGAAATAAAATGGCACACAAAAAAGGAGCTGGTAGTTCTCGAAACGGAAGAGAATCGGAAAGTAAACGTTTGGGTGTGAAAATCTTTGGCGGTCAGTCTATCACGGCTGGTAACATCATCGTTAGACAAAGAGGTACAACTCACCACCCAGGAAAAAACGTAGGAATGGGTAAAGACCACACACTTTACGCACTTACAGATGGTAAAGTGGTATTCAAAAAAGGTTTGAAGCAAAGATCATTTGTTTCTGTAGAATCTGCTGAATAATACCTTCGTTGATTCCAACAAAAACTCAAACCCAACGGTTTGAGTTTTTTTTTGCTCTTTGCTATCGCATTCATTATGTATGGTATAATCTCCTATTTCTCCATTCTATTCAAGGATGATAACTATTAATGTTTTCATTTTCAGTAATTTTTTAGGAATTTTGCATACATTTTTTGCACTCTCAAAACTATTGGTTATATAAAAACTAATAAATCTTTCAAAAAGAGGCGAACAGTGCACTCAAATCTCATATTGTTCAAGAGATTGAGATACCGATTATCTGTAAATGTAATCGAGACCAAAGGAAGACAGTTATAAACACTGTTTCCAAAAACAATCACTCCCCTGATATGTGTTAGTGAGTTGTAATTGATGAATTGATTGACTGTAAAATATATAAGGTAGATGACTAAAGACTGTCATACGGTTTGGCAAGAGTGTTTGGCAATCATTCGTAACGAGATTTCTCCACAAAGCTTTCATACTTGGTTTAAGCCGATTAAAGCTGCCAAGCTTGAAAACAATGTGCTTACTATTGCTATTCCAAGTCCATTCTTCTATGAGTGGCTAGAGGAATACTATGTCCATTTGCTAAAGAAGGCAATCGATGCTGTGCTAGGACCATCGGGCAAGCTGGAGTATTCTATTGTGATGAAAACCAAGCCTAAGAATCCTCCTTTTACGCAAAATAAAACGGATCAATCAACTTCTTCCCCAGCAAAAGAAGGTGGAGCTGGAACTCAATATCAGGTACCTCCTGTACAAGGACACCTATTTACACCTCCTACTCCTAATAACCCTACAAAAGAAACACCACAGGAAACAACTCCTAAGCAAGGTACCCTGTTTCCTTATTCCTCCAATGAGCCTGAATCATCAGTACCTCCCAAAAAAGAGGAAACTCCTATTGAACCCCCAGCGGCCACAGGAAATCCATATCGTACGATCAATTCCTATGATATTCCAAATGTGAATGATCCTAGCTATCAGGAATCTAACCTGAATCCAAATTATACGTTCAATACGTATATTGAGGGGGATTGCAATCGTTTAGCTCGCTCGGCAGGTATAGCAATTGCTAAAAAACCTGGAATTACCTCTTTTAACCCTTTGGTGGTTTATGGAGGTGTGGGTTTGGGTAAAACGCATTTGGCTCAAGCTATAGGAAATGCTATCAAACAGATGGTTCCCGATAGATTCGTACTCTATGTTTCTTCTGAGCAATTCACTACTCAGTTTATTGAAGCATTGAAAAACAACCGTGTCAATCAGTTTACAGAGTATTACTTGAAAGTCGATACACTAATTGTTGATGACATACAGTTCCTTGCCCGCAAGGAAAAGACACAGGAAACCTTCTTCCATATTTTTAATAGGCTACACCAAAGTGGGCGTCAAATTATCATGACTTCAGACCGCCCACCTCGTGTACTGGAAGGTCTTACAGACCGTTTACTATCACGATTTAAATGGGGGTTGACTGCAGATATACAGAAGCCTGACTTTGAAACAAGGATTGCCATTGTACAGCAAAAACTTGCTTCTGAAGGGATGAATGTTCCTGAAGAGGTTATAGAGTACTTAGCTTACAATATTGATTCGAATATCAGAGAACTAGAAGGAGTTTTGGTTTCATTAGTCGCTAATGCTTCCCTCATGAGTCGAAAAATCGACTTAGAGATGGCTAAAAGTGCCCTATTGAATATTGTCCGAAATACGGAGAAAGAAATTACGGTAGAATTTATACAGCAGGTTGTCGCAGATTACTTTAAGATCTCTGTAGAGGAATTAAAGTCCAAAACCCGAAAGAAGGATATTGCCAATGCCAGACAAATTGCCATGTACTTCTCTAAGGAGTATACTAAAGAACCTTTAAAGAATATTGGTGATTACTTTGGAGGAAGAGACCATAGTACGGTAGTACATGCGAGTAAAACCGTTTCCAAAAAATGTGATTCTGATGTAATCTATAACCGCATCTTAGAAGAACTATTATCACAGATGAACTTGAAAAAATAAAGCTTTTCAAGCAAAGAATATAAAAAAAGACTACCATCACTATTGATGAGTGGCATCATTTTTCGGATGAATAAAGGAAACATGAATCATCCCATATTAACAAACGGCTTAACTTCCTGAGAATTAGTCGCTTTACAGTTATCTTACAAGCTCTTTATGAGCTTCTTCATTTTTTCCTTGATGAAAAAACGAAGCAAAAAAATCAAGGCTTTGAAGAATTTGCCTAATTTCTAATCGCAAAAGCTAAAAATTCCAAACTCGCTACGCTCAAACAATGGAATTTTCTTAACGCTTTTACGATTAAAAATTTTAACGGCAATTCTTCAAGGCCATTTTTAGATATATAAAGGCACTTTTTAAAGAAAAAAATATGAGTCACCCCTTAAATGTTAATATGGGGTAACTCATGTTTCTCCTTCAACACTATAAAGGCCTATCTTTAATGATTATTCCTTTATAGTCGATTTATGGAGTAACTTCTTTTTACTTAATAGAACATAGAATATTATTTAAACCACTTTTTTAAAGTTTAAAAAAAGCTATGCTAAACAAACTAATCACTTTATTCCTAATTATACTTCCTTTTGGACTACACGCTCAAATTCTCAACGTAGAAAAGGAGAGAAGTAATGGCGAAGATTCTACCCAATGGGTAGGAAATGTAACCGCTGCCTTTTCCCTTAAAAAACAACAAGTCGAGGCCATGGAATTTAATCTAGCATCTAATGCTGCTTATTTCAGTGAGAAACATGCCTATATATTGGTTGGGGAGATCGAATCCTTAAGAGGTGATGGTGAGTTTATCCTTAGTCATGGATTTGGTCACTTCAGAACTAACCTGATGCGTAAAAATAAGCTCTCTTACGAGTTATTCTCTCAAATACAATATGATGATATCAGAGGTATGAAAAATCGTTGGCTAACAGGAGCAGGCCTTCGTTATACTATGCGAGAAAAAGATACCTACCAAATTGCGATAGGTACTGGAGCAATGTATGAAGCTGAAAATTGGTATTGGACAATAGAGGAAGACAATGAAGCAGAAGGGTGGCAAAAAGGAGATATCCTTTCTCCTTCTCCTGAACGTCTAAAAAGCACCTCTTATATTTCCTTAAAATATGATATTAGCAGCAAAAGCTTTCTAAACTTTATCACCTATTATCAAGCGAAATTTGA
Organism: Algivirga pacifica; assembly: GCF_039543525.1. NCBI lineage: Bacteria > Pseudomonadati > Bacteroidota > Cytophagia > Cytophagales > Flammeovirgaceae > Algivirga > Algivirga pacifica. The sequence goes on along the minus strand of NZ_BAABJX010000018.1, from coordinate 70,647 downwards.
TTCATTTCATTTACCAAGGATAAGCGGAGAGTTCAATTTAAATATTGGTATTAGTAAACACCTTGCCTTCACGACAAAAGCTACTTATTGGTATGATGCCGCTCCTGATATTCCTATTGATAAAACCAACTACTCTATACAGAATGGATTAACGTTTTCATTGTAACCTTACTCCATATGCCAGTATTTTCCCATATTTATAGAGAATACTGGCATTACCACCAATTACTACTGCACCTTTTAAACTATGAGGCTAAAAAAACATTCCAATACACTGCTTCTAGGAAGTAGCACGGTCATTATTTTGGCATTGTATATTACTATCGAACTAGCTTTTAATTGGTTTAATAAACATCAACGTATAAACCCTTGGGCCTTGATTCCTGAAAGTACTGTTGTTGTTATTGAAGCAGAACACCTAGATACCTTTTATCAAGAGCTCGAAAAAGGAAGTATATGGAAAGATCTCAATAGTATAGTGCTTCTCAATGATTTTATAGAAGAATTTAAATTACTTAGACAACTACTCCCTCACCAAACACAGTACGGCAAAGGCTTAATCTCTCTTAGCACGGAGGGAGTAAAACCTTATTCACTTTCTGTTATCCTTCCCCTACAGATTTTAGATGATACTTCTTTACCTAATGCACTGCAACAATTAACTCCTTTTCTGGAAAAACCTACAAAGCAGAGAACCTATAAAGGGACTACAATTTGGGAAGCTCCTATTCGGGAAAAAACTTTCTACCTATGTCAGATCAGAAACTATCTTATTGGCAGTTGGGATGGCGTAATGATAGAAGCGGCGATTCGGCAAACAAAAATATTATACCCTAAAGTACACTCACTCAAAACGATCAGTAAAGAACATTACGCTATTCACCTTAATACTCAGCAACTCGATCAACTATTTTACAAACTAGACAAAACTGCCACTCCTTCTGCCCTTGCATGGTTAAAAGGACTTGGGGAACCTTTATCACTAGGTATTCAGCGTAATGATGATACTGGTATTACCCTACAAGGAAATCCTCAGTTATCACCTGATAACCCTCTCATTCATCGCCTTCAACTCTCACAAGCACCAAAAAAAGAAATATTTCAGCAATGGCTTCCGGAAAAGACGGCCTACTACTTTAGATTCAGTATCACGGATAATAATGCCTTTCAAGAAGCCGTAGAAGATCAAGTCAAAACTCTCTCTCCACAGGCCAGAGTCAGTAGAGAGAAAATGAAAGCTCTAGGATTCGATCTTGATGATTTTTATGAAATCTTGACCCACGAGGTTGGAAAAGCAGCCATTTATCGAGGCCCTGATGCACCCTTCCATCATCTTACATTTTGCCAACTTAAAAATAAGGAAAGCCTTTCCAAATCATTACAAGAACTACACTTAGAAACTGCGAGAAATGAAGAACAACATTATCGACGTTTTAGCATAAAAGGGATTCGCATGGCTGAGCTACCAGAAGCTCTTTTAGGAAAACCTTATCAAGGATACGAACAGATGATGTTTTATACCTTTTATAATAACTACCTTATTATGGGTGAATCAATGGAAACTATAAAACATTGGATACGCTCATTGGCTTTTGGAGAAATCTGGGGTAAAAAAGATCATTGTCGAGAAATTATAGAAAAGCATGCCGAAGGGAATCGTTTTTCTTTCGTATTACAGGGCAAGTATTTCTGGAGTTCACTCTTACAAGGAATACATACAGAGTGGGCTACCCTAATGGAAAAAGAAAAGCGGAAGTTTTTAGCCATTAATTTTATATCACTTCAACAGGATACTGAACAACTCTACCTGTCCTTACATAAGTATAATGCCAATCAAACGAATAACACTATAGGTCTTCAAAAGAAATTCTCCTACAAATCCCCTCATCACTTTGCACAGGGCCCTTGGCTTATCGGACAAGAATATCTCCTTATACAAGACTATAACCGAACGCTTCGTTGCTTTTCAAAAGATGGTGAGTTATTATGGCAGTACCCACTTAATACCTTTATTATCGATGGTATTCATTTACTATTTGATGCTCAAAAAGGGCAGAAATACATTGCCTTTGCCAATGACTATAAGGTCTTTGTCTTAACCCCTAAAGGCAATCTTCTTCCAGACTTCCCTCTTGAATTTCCTGAGAAATACGAGTTGAAGCAGCTCGGAATGATCAATACGGCGTACAAAGCTCCACATTTGATCACTACTGACTATCATGGAAATGCTTTCTTGTTTAACCTAAAAGGAGAAGTTATAGGTGATTGGAGCCCTAAACGGTTCTTATCTCCTTTAGTATCTCCGGCCTTTTATACGGCTATTAATGGTCAGGAATATATCGTCACTGTATCAAAGAATGGACAAGTTGGCGCTTATGACTGGATAGGCAATCCTATTAATGGATTCCCGATGCAATTTCGCTTTGAGGTGGAAGAGAAAAGCAGCTCTCTTATCAAAAAATTCTCAGAAGCTAATAGTAAAATCGCGTTGATCAGTAAGGATGGTTCTTTGGCAGAGGTTAATTTACAGGGTAATGTTACCAATCGTATTATTTTGGGAGGGCCACATACCAAAGCAGAGTATAAAATCATACGTGATGACGTGCAAGGAGAACTATGGATCGTCGTAAAAAAAGATGGTCAAAAAGTCACTCTAATCAACGAAGAAGGAAATGTCCTTTTCAGTAAATCTCTTGATAGTGATAACTATAACTTGCAATATTTCCACTTTGGAGTAGATGCGGAGATCATTGCCATTAATCTACCTGAATCTCAAAAAACACACCTCTTCTATATCAATGGGGATAAAGTATTGAATAGTCCTATTAATAGTAGTAGTAATATACAGTTATCCTTTGATAGTAATCATCGTATTTTCAGTCTATATAGCTGTTTTGGAAAGCAACTGAATCGTTATGACTTTAAAGATTGAGAAAGGAGAAAATTAAATCCCTTTTTATCTTTTATCTATTACTTTTTACCTCTCGTAGGATAATTATTCAATCTAATAACTATGATTTCAGGTCAACCCTGTCGCTATCTACGAAATCATATACCATTTAGAGACACCATATAATAACTTATTGGCTATCGCTTATGAAACAATAAGCGATAGCCAATAAGCGGTAAAGCTACATCATGCGACAGCTTTAAGTTTCATTACTTGATCTCGAACCCTACACTCTTCAAGTGCTCCCAATAAGCAGGATAAGACTTTTCCACTACTGATGGCTCATCAATAGCTACCTGATGTAATAGCCCTAAAGGAGCAAATGCCATTGCCATGCGGTGGTCATCATAGGTATCGATCAACACTTGCTCTGTCAGCTGAATATCGGCCTTAGGTACATGGATCTCATCATCACCAATAATTGTCAAAGTTACTCCAAACTTTTTCAGTTCGTTGTACAATGCTTGAATTCTATCAGTCTCCTTAATTCTAAGACTTTTTAGTCCTTTAATTTTTGCTTCAACTCCTAAAGCTGCACAAATTACAACAATGGTCTGTGCCAAGTCTGGACAGTGTGTGAAATCGTACTCAAAGTAATCAACACACTTTCCCTTCTTTAACGTCACCCCTTCTTCATCAAAGTGAGACTCTACTCCTAGATGTGGCATAAATTCCACCAAAGCACTATCTCCTTGTAAAGAATTCTTTTTCAGATTTAGTAACTTTATTTCTGCTTCTTTTGCCAAAGCAACAATACTATACCAATAACTAGCACCTGACCAATCAGACTCCACAGTATAATCAGCTGCTTGATATTGCTGTGCGGGTACCGTAATAGTTTGTCCTTCCCACTGGTAAGATATTCCAAAGTTTTGCATTAGTTGCAACGTCATCTCGATATACGGACGAGAGGCTACTTCCCCCAACAGGTGAATCTTTAGTCCTTTAGGAAGCACTGGAGCAATCATTAATAGGGCTGAAATATACTGGCTACTGACATCCCCTTGTACACTCACCTCCTCTGTTACCTGCTTCATCCCTTTGATTTCCATTGGAGGAAATCCTTCTTCCTTTAAATATTGGATATCTGCACCTATACTCTTCAGGGCATCTACCAATATACGAATAGGACGTTGTTGCATTCGTTCTGTGCCAGTCAAGATAGATGATCTATTTGTTACTGCACTCCAGGCAGTTAAAAAACGCATAGTTGTTCCCGCATCCAGTACATCTAATGTTTTATCTTCCGATTTCAACAGACGAATCATCGTTTGTGTATCCCTTGCGGCAGCAAGATTATGTAACGTGATATTACCACCCTCCAGGGCTTGAATAATTAATGCTCGATTGCTTTCACTCTTGGAAGAAGTCAATGGAATAGTAGCCGCTAACTGGGCCGTAGGGTGTGAGATTTTGATTTTTTGCATATTAGAAAGTTGTTGTAGCCTGTACGCAAGACAGGGTATAGCTTATTAAAGTCAATTGTCTGAAGTACTAAACACTCCAGGTAATTTCAAAAAGATGCTGAAGATGTCCCTTCAGTTTTTCTTCAACCTCATGAATCGGCACCTCCCTTCCAAGCTCCTGCGCCATAGAAGTCACCGCCTTATCAGAAATTCCACAAGGTACAATATTATTAAAGTAATTGAGATCTGCATTAACATTGAAGGCAAACCCATGCATAGTCACCCATCTACTAGCTTTAACACCCATAGCACAAATCTTTCTCGGATTTTGCTTTCCTTCCTCAAAGTCAATCCAGACCCCTGTTAATCCATCTATTCTCCCCGCTGAAATATCATAATCGGCCAATGTCAAAATGATTGCCTCTTCTAGATAACGTAAGTATTTATGGATATCGGTAAAAAAGTTATCCAAATCAAAAATAGGATAGCCCACGATCTGTCCAGGACCATGATAAGTGATATCACCCCCACGATTTATTTTAAAGAAATCAATTTCTTCTCCTTGTAACTGTTCGTCGGACAAAAGTAAGTGCTCGGGTTTGCCACTCTTCCCTAATGTATAGACATGAGGGTGCTCACAGAACAACAGGTAATTTTTTGTGGGTAGTGTTGCTTCCCCATTTTTTTCCCGCTTACGATTCTCCATTTTCTCCTGCACAATGCCATCAAAAATTTCTGTTTGATAATCCCAAGCCTCTTTATACCTAATATTTCCCAGATCCTTAAATATTACTTCCTTATTCATATGCCCCTACCCAATATTTCATTTTCAAAACTTCCCAAAGATACAAACATGAATCATCTCATATTAACAAATGGCTTAGTTTTCTGAGAATTCATCACTTTACAGCTATCTCACAAGTCCTTTATGAGCCTCTTCATTTTTTCCTTGATGAAAAAACGAAGCAAAAAAATCAAGGCTTTGAAGAATTTGCCTAATTTCTAATCGCAAAAGCTAAAACCATTACATGGCGTATTCAACTCGCTACGCTCAAACAATGGAATTTTCTTAACGCTTTTACGATTAAAAATTTTAACGGCAATTCTTCAAGGCCATTTTTAGATATGTAAAGGTACTTTTTAAACAAAAAACATGAGTCACCCCTTAAATATTAATATGGGATGACTCATTTTTAGATAATCCGTGATTTTATAAGGAATTAGCTTTATGAACCAACTCCGACTTCTACCTTATTCTTAAAGTAATCTAAAGTTACTTTCAATCCTTCTGAACGAGATACTTTAGGTTCCCAATTCAAGACTTCTTTTGCTCTAGTAATATCCGGTCTACGTTGCTTAGGATCATCTTTAGGCAAGTCTCTATAAGAGATTGTGCTATTAGACCCTGTCAGCTCGACTATTTCCTCTGCAAACTCCTTGATAGTAATCTCTGCAGGGTTTCCGATATTCACTGGCTCATGATAATCACTCATCGTCAAACGGAAAATTCCGTCTACTAAGTCATCAACATAACAGAAAGATCTCGTTTGGCTTCCATCACCAAATACCGTGATATCCTCTCCCCTTAGTGCTTGACTCATAAATGCCGGTAAAGCCCTGCCATCATCCAAACGCATACGAGGGCCATAGGTATTAAAAATACGTACGATTCCTGTATTTACACCATGATACGTATGATACGCCATGGTAATGGCTTCCTGGAAACGTTTTGCCTCATCATACACTCCTCTAGGTCCAATTGGATTCACATGTCCCCAATAAGTTTCTGGCTGTGGATGTACGTTCGGATCTCCATATACTTCAGAAGTAGAAGCAATCATGAAGCGTGCATTTTTTACTCTTGCCAGACCCAATAAATTATACGGTGCCAAAGAACCTACCTTCAAGGTTTGAATGGGCATCTGCAAATAATCAATCGGGCTTGCAGGAGAAGCAAAGTGAAGAATATAGTCCAGTTCTCCTGGAACATGCACAAACTTGGTTACATCATGGTTATAAAACTCAAAATGCTCCAAAGGAAACAGGTGCTCTATATTCTCGACACTTCCTGTCAGAAAGTTATCCATGCCTATTACATGGAAACCCTCCTTCAAAAATCTATCGCATAAATGGGAGCCTAAGAAACCTGCAGCTCCCGTGATTAAAACTCTTTTCATAGATCTATTTTAGCTTAAAGTCTTTGATTTAGACTTTTTTTTATCAATGGAATTACGACCGATACTATTATAATAGAAGCCGATTTCCTCCATATCTTCCAAAGAGTAAAGGTTACGACCATCAAAGATCACTTTTTCCTTCATCAACTCTGCGATATAGCTAAAGTCCGGTGTACGGAAGATACTCCATTCTGTCACAATTGCTAGACAAGAAGCATCCTTCAGTGCATCATAACGATGCTCTACAAAGTTTACTTTGTCTCCAAACAATGCTCTCATGTTCTCCATTGCCTCAGGATCATAAGCCGTAACTGTTGCCCCTGCTGCCAATAGATCCTCAATAATATAGATAGCCGGCGCTTCTCTGATATCATCCGTATTCGGCTTAAATGCCAATCCCCAAAGAGCGATTGTTCTACCTGTCAAGTCACCACCAAAGTGCTTGATGATTTTTTCTGAAAGTACGTGCTTTTGTCTGTTGTTGACGTTCATTACGGAGTTCAGGATATTGAAGTCGTAATCATTATCCTTTGCCGTTTTAGCCAAAGCCTGAACATCCTTAGGGAAACAAGATCCACCATATCCTACACCAGGGAATAAGAAACGCTTTCCGATACGGCTATCACTACCCATACCGATACGTACCATATCAACGTTTGCCCCTACGATCTCACATAGGTTTGCAATCTCATTCATGAACGTAATTCTTGTTGCCAGATAAGAGTTTGCTGCATACTTTGTCATTTCTGCAGAACGCTCATCCATAAAGTAAATAGGGTTTCCTTGACGTACAAAAGGCTCATACAGTCTATGCATTACTTTTTGCGCTCTTTCTGAAGACGTTCCGATTACCACACGATCTGGTTTCAAGAAATCATCTACAGCAACACCTTCTCTCAAGAATTCAGGGTTAGAAACCACATCAAAGTCTACCTTCGCTTTCTTAGCAATCGCTGCGGTTACTTTCTCTGCTGTGCCTACTGGTACGGTACTCTTGTCAACAATGACCTTGTAATCATCCATCATTTCTCCCAGCTGCTCTGCTACGCCCAATACATAAGACAAATCTGCAGAACCATCCTCCCCTGGAGGTGTTGGTAAAGCCAAGAAAATAATCTCAGACTTTTTGATAGCATATTCTAGGTCTGTCGTAAATGTCAAACGACCTTCCTTGGTATTTCTACCAAATAATAGTTCCAATCCGGGTTCATAAATGGTTAACTGGCCATTTTGCAAAGACTCTACTTTGCTTTCATTGTTATCAACACAAATGACATGGTTACCTGTTTCGGCAAAGCATGTTCCGGATACGAGACCAACGTACCCTGTTCCTACAACAGCGATATTCATATTAAGCTATGTTTGTGGTATAATAGTCGGTAAAATACCTAATCTTATGATAAAATTAGAATGGTAAGTTTATTCCCTTTTGATAAAGGTTACGGTACTAAATTTACGAACACTCACCTATATTTGAAAACGGCGTAATATATTTACCAATAAAGACAAATAATAGACCGTTTCTCTAAAAAGTCCTAAATATACGAAGAAAGATCTCCCAGTCCTTGTCTTGTTATATTGAAAATACCCTCCGTACAATCTACTACCGTAGATGCTTCTGTATTTCCAGCGCCACCATCAATCACCATATCCACCTGATTGCCATATTCTTCATAAATTAACTCGGCATCTGTCGGATATTCCTGTAAATCATCATCCTGCTTAAGGGATGTCGTAATGATAGGATTCCCTAATAATCGTACAATTTCTCTAGGAATGTTATTATCCGGGACACGAATACCTACTTGTTTCTTCTTTTCCCCTACCATTTTAGGAACGTTACTACTAGCATTCATAATGAACGTAAAAGGGCCTGGTAACGCTTTTTTCAATACCCTAAAGGTTGGTGTATCTAATTGTCTGACATAATTTGTAATATCAGAGAGGTCATAACAAATAAAAGAAAGGTTCATCTTTTTAGGATTTATTCCTTTCCATTGGCATAGCTTCTTTACGGCTTGTTGATTGTAAAGATCACATCCAATACCATATACCGTATCTGTTGGGTAAATAACTAACCCTCCACTTTTCAATACCTGTACCGCTTCCTCCAATAGTCTTTCTTGTGGGTTATCTGGATTTATTCGTACAAAAACTCCCATAGCTTAATTTGATTATGAAATACAACAATTTCTAATTCTTTCTTATAAAGGTAAAAAAAAGAAGCCTTGGTTCTCCAAGACTTCCCTCAATCGTTCAATGATTTTATTCTTAAGCTTCTCCATCTTCAAAAGAATCCTCTCCCGGCATGGTAAACATACTACTGAACAAATCCTTAAACTGTACTCCAGCTACTAGTTCGTGTTTGCTAAGCATAGAATACTCAGCCAATCCATGCAACACAAACTCCATCAAGAATAATTGCTCTTCTTCTGGTAGCTCACCATATTTTTGGGAAACAATGCCTGGTAATCCTTTGGCTTCTCTCAATAGTTGTTGATACTTTTCAGTCGGCAAATCGGTCAGTATATCTAGTTGCCCACCTTCTTCAAACCATCCTAATAATGGTTTATAAGTGTTTTTCTGGCCTTTCTTTTCTTTTTCCGGATCAGGGAAGTACTTCAGAAATGTCGATCGAATTGCTTTCGCTATTAAGTTTTTGGCTACAATCCCTGCCCCTTCTTGCTCTCCTTCATAAACCAACTCTACCTTACCAGTGACTGCCGGAACTACCCCCACAAAATCAGATAACCTGATATAAGTGGTTTGCTCTCCATTCAACAATGCTCTTCTTTCTGCTGTGCTCACTAAATTCTCATAAGCAGCAATCGTTAATCTTGCAGAAACACCACTCTTTTCGTCCACGTATTCACTCTCTCTGGCTTCAAAGGCTATTTGCTCAATCAAGTCTTTGGCTATCTCACTCACTTGTACTCGTTCATGCTGCTCTGGTTTAATAGCTGCTTCTTGCTGTGTAATACGCTTGCCTATTTCTATACTCTTAGGGTAATGCGTAATGATCTGACTGGAAATACGGTCTTTCAGAGGGGTTACAATGCTACCCCTATTCGTATAGTCTTCTGGATTAGCTGTAAATACAAACTGTATATCCAAAGGGATTCTCAATTTAAATCCTCTGATTTGAATATCTCCCTCTTCCAGAATATTAAATAAAGCTACCTGTATCCTTGCTTGTAAGTCAGGTAACTCATTAATCACAAATAAACATCTATTGGAACGAGGTATCAACCCAAAATGAATCACTCTCTCATCAGCATAAGATAGTTTCATATTGGCTGCCTTAATAGGATCGACATCCCCCACCAAATCAGCTACTGACACATCAGGTGTAGCCAGTTTCTCCGTATATCGAAGATCTCTATGTAACCATTCAATGGGTGTATCATCACCATGTTCTTCGATTAAGGTTTTACCATACCTGGATAAGGGACTCAAGGGATCGTCATTCAATTCAGAACCTTTAATCACAGGGATATACTCATCCAGCAAACGAATCATCAATCGGGCCAATCTTGTCTTAGCTTGTCCCCTAAGTCCTAGCATATTAATATCATGCCCAGATAATATAGCCCTTTGTAGTTCTGGAATTACCGTTTCCTCGTATCCGTATACTCCTTCAAAAACATTAGTTCCTTTCTGAAGGGATTGTATCAAATTACTTCTAAGCTCTTCCTTAATAGTCTTGGGTTTATAATTTACCCCTTTTAATGCACCTAGCGTCTTTATTTTCAACAGTTGGTCCTGTGGAATATTTTCGTAGTTCATGAGTAACTTATCTTGTAGTTAATTTACTCTTCCATAACCTAAATCAAGGGCATTATGTTTTTAACCGGTTACCTATTTACTTGGTAAATTAAGACTATAGGTAGTTCGAGGTAAAAGCTATTTCAAATGCTTTAAGGCTTCCCGTTTACTTAAAGGGGCTAAAGGAGTATCTTCCACAAACAACATGACTCTTTGAGGAGCTGTTTTTCCATACTCCCTTAAAGTCCATCCTATGGCTTTTTGGATAAAAAACTCTTTTGACTCTTTTAAAGACTCAATACAAGCAAATAATAGATTCCAGTCTGTTTGCTCTTTGTACTTTAACTGAAAAAGTAAGGCTGTACGCTGTAGCCATAGGTTCCCGGAAGACAACCACTCCTCAACTTTTGACTCCATCAATTCCCGATGCTCTAAAAGTATCTTCCCCATTTGTCTCGAGGCCAATAAGTCCACGGTATCCCACCATGATTTTTCTTGAACCATATACTCTAGTAAAGGTATTTGTACTGCCGTAAAATCCTGCTTTCTCTTATCCATTAAGTCTAAGGCCAAATATTGACACTCTCTCTCCTCACACATCCACAAAGCCTGAAGTAATTGATAAAACTCTTCTCCTTTTGGTAACTCATACTGCCTCATGATGTCCTTTAAGACTTGTTTGCGGAGAGGTTGTTGTATACCATAGAACTCAAAATGATTTTTCATATAAGTCTTCATCTTAGAAGCTTGTTGCTCATCTCTATGGTTTTCCATTTTTTTCAATAATGCTTCCAAGAAAAAGGTATGAGGTACTATATCCTGCATGGGTTTAAATATTATTAAAGCATTGACAATGCAATAAAAAAGGTCTCACTTAATGAGACCATTCTTCGTTTGATTTTTCCTTTTGGGCTGCTATAAACTCTGCTTTGAGTTCCAACATACAATCGGCACACAAGCAATCTTCAAAATGCTCATAAATATACTGCCTTTCTTCGTTGGTCAGTGACACTGCATAACATTGGCACTCTGTCACGGAGCCTACTTTGCATTCGAACTCCTTCTGGCACCGAACACAAGTCTTCATTTCATGTTTTGTCATTGTTTTTGTTCATACTGGTTATTTAATAATATAAACAAGTTCAATGAAAAAAGCTATTGTATTCTGTTCTCTCTAGTGCTGTGATTATTTAATACGTGATTAGTGGTTAGTGATTGGTAAGTTATTTTACTAGACATCCATACTAGTGATCTAAACACTAAGTTTTCTGATAGAAATAAAAGGACTACTTCCAAATGGATAAAGGATAAAGGTATAGGAGTTTCTGGATAATAATCCTTCTTCCTTAATCCTTAAACTGTTTGAAAGTAGCACTCAGTTATAAGTTTACTTAGTAATCAATCCACTAGTGACATTGTACCCCTGACTCATTCGCTTCTATAGGGTTAGCGATTGTTTCGGCAGTACCAATATTATATGCTCTCCAAACCAACATACTCCCCATGATAATAAATACTGCAGGATAGAGTTTTCTCAATATGGGGGCTACTTTACTTTTTAGGCTATGCCCAGCAATGGTTACTACCAACATTAGTGGTGTGGTTCCTAAACCAAACATCAACATATACATCGCTCCTTCCCAGCTATTCCCTAAAGCTACCGCATTGAACATTGCCATATAAACCAAGCCACAAGGTAAAAAGCCATTAAGGATTCCTGTCGTGAAATAATTATGTATTCCTGTTTTACGGAGAAACTTCCCCATCGATTTCCTTAACGATTGAAAAAAGCTTCCCAAGTAAGGTATTTTCAATACATATCGTTCTGGGTTTACAGAAAATACGCCAATCAATAATAGCATTATACCTAGTACAGCCGTAATATAGACTTGATATCCAACCACCCATACCAACCCATGTCCCAGAAACCCTGCCAATGCTCCCAACACCATATAAGTCAATGTTCGTCCCATGTTATAGGCCAGACGCTCCATTACTACCTGCCCCCAAGACGTTGTCTTTCCTTGCATAGCCAAAGCAAGAGGGCCACACATCCCTACACAATGTAGACTACCTACTGCGCCTAACAATAATGCTGTCCAGATCATCTCTTTTGTATTTAAACCATAATCGGTTATCGGTTAAGAAAATTATTTTAACCATAGACGATAAGCTATAACCGATAAACAAATCATTACTTAGGGTATCACAATCGACTGCTCAAAGTAATAAGGGTATTGTTCATCCTTCCACTCTACCTTTACCACCCATCTTCCGGAAGCTATCTCATTCACTGGAAAAAGTTGTTGTCCGTTCGCATTGGGTTGCAAAGAAGATTGGAAGTCCATATCCTGATCAGAGGGTCTGTAAAACTTAATTATTCCTTCTTTGACCTTTGCCGTTACCGGTAGTTCAAAAACGACCGCTTTCTGTTCAGTATCTATTCTTAGCTCCGGTAGTTTATCTAATTTTGATAGATTGGAAGTCTTGGCCTTGTTCTCTAAATAGGCTGCTTCCTCCTGATAGTAATTCTTGGACACCATATTTACAGGCCCCTGAAAAAATTGTACTACCATATATCCGATAAAAGATGCAAAAGCGATAAATGCGATTACAATTCCTGTTCCCCAGTTTAGTTTCATAGTTGTTCTGTTTACATATTTTATACAGGGTGGTGCCCTGTACTATTTGGGCGATACCCTGTGCTATTATATTATTGGCTATTTGTTACTACTTAATAGGCCCCAAGAACCTACTGTCTATCGTCTCTAACAATTCTTCTCCAGAATAAATCTCCAACGTGATCGTGTTTCTGGCTCCGTCTAATAATGATGGATCTATTTCTATAAAAAATGCTCCTTTATAAATTCCTTCTTTCTCGATTACCATATCTCCTCCAGCTACGGTCAATTGCCCTGCAGGTTCTATCAGCTTCACCGAGATCGGGATTTCCTCATGGGTTTTATTCACTAATTGTATCGTATAAAGATTTCGAATATCTCCATTATCAGCCACCTGATAGGTCATACCCGGCGCTCTCAATACCGTCGTTTCTACTTTACTTCTTCCTCCCAATAAGAACCCTACGGCCCCCAACAACAAGCAAAGTACACCCGTATAAGCCAACATTCTGATGGTCCATTTAAACGGTTTCTTTTCTTCGATATCATTGGCAGAAGCAAAGCGAATCAATCCTCTTGGCTTTTCGATCTTATCCATCACTTCGTCACAAGCATCAATACAAGCCGTACAGTTAATACACTCCAGCTGTGTGCCGTTACGAATATCGATCCCTGTAGGACAAACCTGTACACATAGGCTACAGTCAATACAATCACCCTGAGGCTTTACATCCTCCAGTTGTAACTTTCTTTCGGCTTCCTCTTTCTTCTTATTACCTTTCTTCAATTTTCCTCTTGGCTCCCCTCTGATATGATCATAAGAAATCACCACAGAGTCCTTGTCCAAGAATACTCCTTGCAGACGACCATACGGACAAACTGCAATACATACTTGCTCTCTGAAGCGTGCAAATACAGCATAGAATACCCCAGCAAAAGCAACATGTGCCACAAAGATATCCCAGTTTTCCAGAGGGGAAGATGCTACCATCTGCATTAATTGCTCACCGCCAAAGATATACCCCAATACCATATTGGCTATAGCCAAAGAAAACAAAACAAATAGTGTATGCTTGAACCCTTTTTTCAAGATTTTCTCCCTGTTCCAAGGCATCTTGTCCAACTTCTTTTTCTTGCTGGCATCTCCCTCAATCCAATATTCAATACGGCGAAATACCATTTCCATAAATACGGTCTGAGGACAAGCCCATCCACACCATACCCTGCCATACACCACCGTAAAGAGGACAATGAAGACGATCATTAAAATCATCAGTAAGACAAAAATATGGAAATCCTGAGGAACAAAGAGGTAACCGAAAAGGACAAATTTGCGGTCAAAAAGGTTAAACATCAGCAAGGGTTGTCCTCCAATCTTCAAGAATGGTCCGGCAAAAAATAATCCGATCAAGACATAAGCAAGCCATTTTCTGGCATTGTAATATCTTCCGCTAGGCTTCTTGGGATAAAGCCATACTCGATCCCCTTTAGCATCTACGGTGGAGATAGAATCCCTAAACGATTCTGGTTGTTGAGATTGCTTTGTGCTCATGATGTATATCCTATTTGGACAGTTTGTTTACTACTATGGCTGTGGTATACTTTCAGTTATAAAACATACACCACCTGACGTAGGTGCCAGGTGGTGGTATGTATATGACTAAGATTACTGCTGGGTTGTTGCTTCTGTATCTGCTGCATCCTCCTCAGCTACCCATTTTTCTCCTTGAGGAGCTTTTGGATTAGGAGGGTTAGAGCCTTGCAAGCTCAAGATGTAACTCGATACATTCTTGATTTGCATTGGGGTTAACTTGGACTCCCAAGCCAACATACCATTTTGAGGAACCCCGTATTTGATGGTCTTAAATACGGCCTGTACATCTCCTCCATGTAACCAATATTCATCGGTAAGATTTGGTCCGATACCTCCTTGTAGCTCTGCTCCGTGACAAGACTTACAGTTGCTATCAAAGATTTTCTTACCCTCTTCCAATGCTGCAGCTTCTGTCGCTACTTCTACGTTACTCTCATCAATCAAGCTAGCCATTTTTTCCAGGTAAGCTTTCTTCTGTGCTTCCGCTTTCACCATGGCCATCTTGTATTCTCTCACAGAAACGGCATCATTGTCACCATCCCATACGTGATAAACGCCTAAGTATACTACTGACAATGCAATCGAAGCGTAAAACAGTCCTTTCCACCAAGGTGGCAAATCGTTGTCCAACTCTCGGATACCATCATACTCATGGTCCATCAAGATATCTCCTTCCTGAGCGATTGGCTTGGCTGCATTAAATTTATTGTAGAACCAGCTCCACCAGCTATCCTCAGCAGTTTCTGCTTCTACTACTTCTGCTTTTGGCATCTGTAGCTTCACCATATAGTAAATGGCAAATGCCAAGCCCATAATGGCTACAAACAATACTCCCAGTGTCAATAACAATAACACCAACAGAACATCGTAGTTATCAAACCCCTTGATAAGCTGCTCATCTCCTGCCGCTGCCATTGCCTGATTACTCCACAACAGAAGCATCCCCACTCCTGCCGTCTTTATGTGTTTGAATAGATTCTTCATAGTTAAATCAGATTTAGGCAATGATCGATGCTTCCTGTGCTTTCCTTTTTGAGGTCAGCAAAAATGTATAGAGGATAAGGGCCAACATGACAAATATCAACAGGAACACGAAAATCGTTGCTCCTAATAGAATCAAGACCCAAAGGTCAGCCGTGATGCCACTAAAAAAGGATCCTTCTACCTCTTCTGTTGCTTGCGCAAAAATTGGGTTTTGCACCAACAACATAAGCATCATCATTAGAGAGGATGAGATTAATTTATATGTTGCTTTCATCGTTTGCTTTAATTTTATCATCAAGATCCAAATCCAATGGTATGGCTGAGTAAGTATCTACATCCTGCTTTTTCATCGTGGTCACATAAATGATCCAAGCCACAAAAAAGAGGAAGAAGATCGCTATTCCGATTACCGGGAAAATCTCAATACCATCAATTGATCTTAAAACGTCTTTATACATAATCCTATCGTCTTAGTATACTTACCTCCCTCCCAATGTGCTATACACTGGGAGGAAAGGTGATTTTATTACTTATCAGGTACGGTCTCTGCGTTTTTGATATCCGTTCCCAGACGCTGTAGGTAAGCAATCAGAGCAATGATTTCCTTATCCTTATCTACAGGAATATTTTCCTTGTTCAAGCCCTCTGCAATCTTTTGAGCCTGTGCATCCAAGTCTGCTAATGCCTGATCAGCATAGCCTTCCGGATAAGGAACACCTAGTGTTTGCATCGCTTCAATCTTGGCTGCAGTATTGGACTTATCCAAATCATTCTCGATCAACCAAGGGTATGGAGGCATTACTGACCCTGGAGAAATCGACTGTGGATCCAACATGTGGTTGAAGTGCCACGAATCTCCATACTTCCCTCCTAGACGATGCAAGTCCGGACCAGTACGCTTCGATCCCCACTGGAATGGTCTATCGTAGATAAACTCTCCAGATTTAGAATACTCTCCATAACGCTCTGTCTCGAAACGGAATGGTCTGATCATTTGAGAGTGACATACATAACAGCCTTCTCTTAGGTAAATATCACGTCCTTGTAGCTCTAGTGGCGTATACGGTTGTACTGCCGCAATCTTAGGAACATTCGATTCTACAAAGTAAGTAGGTAAGAACTCCACTAAACCACCAATTGCAATAAGGACTGTAGAAAGAATGGTCATTTGGATCGGTCTACGCTCAATCCATTCATGCCATCTCTGAATTTTCTCACCTTGCTTAGGCAATGCCGGAGCACTTGTTTCTTCTTCTGGTTGCAATTTACCAGCGGCAATTGTTTTCCAGATGTTATAAACCATCATCAAAGCACCAACCACATACAGTAGACCTCCAAAGGCTCTCAACTTGTACATTGGCAACAATTGAACTACTGTATCCAGGAAGTTCATATACGTAAGCATTCCTGCTTCATTAAAATCTTTCCACATCAATGCCTGTGTGAAACCTGCCCAATACAATGGAATAGCATAGAACAAAATACCTAGTGTGGCGATCCAGAAGTGTGCATTCGCTAACTTAATCGAGTGCAGCTTCGTGTTATAAATCTTAGGAACCAACCAGTATAGCATGGCGAAAGTAAACAAGCCATTCCAGCCCAAGCCTCCTACGTGTACGTGTGCAATTGTCCAGTCTGTGTAGTGGGTATGTGCGTTGATATTCTTAAACGATAATAGCGGTCCTTCCAAAGTAGCCATACCGTAAGCGGTCAATGCTACTACGAAGAATTTCAAAACAGGGTCTGTTCTTACCTTATCCCAAGCTCCTCTAAGAGTTAGCAAACCATTCAGCATACCACCCCATGATGGTGCAATAAGCATTACCGAGAACACTGTTCCCAAGGACTGCGCCCAGTCAGGAAGAGATGTATACAATAGGTGGTGAGGTCCTGCCCAGATATAGATAAAGATCAGTGACCAGAAGTGAATGATTGACAATCTATACGAGTAGATTGGTCTGTTTGACGCTTTAGGTACAAAGTAATACATCAATCCCAGATAAGGTGTTGTTAGGAAGAACGCTACAGCGTTATGTCCATACCACCACTGTACCAATGCATCCTGTACCCCTGCAAACAAAGGATAAGATTTTGTCAAGGAGATTGGTAACTCCAGGTTATTAACGATATGTAGTACAGCTACCGTTACAAACGTTGCCAGGAAGAACCAGATTGCTACATATAAGTGGCGCTCTCTTCTTTTGATCAACGTCATGATCATGTTTATCCCGAATACTACCCAAACCAAAGCAATGGCAATATCAATTGGCCATTCCAGCTCGGCGTATTCTTTGGATGAGGTAATCCCCAATGGCAAAGTAATTAAGGCAGACAAAATAATTGCTTGCCATCCCCAGAAGTGAATCTTGCCGAGCAAGTCACTAAACATACGGGCTTTTACCAAACGAGGAACTGCATAGTAAATCCCGGCAAACATACCGTTTCCGACAAACGCGAAAATAACGGCATTGGTATGAAGCGGTCTCAACCTACCAAAGGTAAGCCATGACGTTTCAAAGTTTGCCTCAGGCCAAAACATCTGGGTGGCTATCAAAAGCCCCACCAGCATCCCTGCCACACCCCAGAAGGTGGTGGCAATCGCAAAATTTCTTACGAGTACGTTGTTGTAGGAGAAGTGCTCTATCTGCGCACTATTCGCTCCTTTTCCTTGACTGTGTGATACCATTGTCTTCAAAAAGTATTCTGATACTTGGAGTATAAGTGTCTTCGTATTGATTGTTTTTTACCGACCAGATAAAAGCAAAGAGGAACCCTAGGCCCACCATTAAACTAATTCCGATCAAAAGCACGATTATTTCCATACGTATATATGTGTTAATTACGAAGCTTAAACAAAGGTAAATGAGTCGATAAGCTTCCTAGTTGATCCTCATCATTCTAATTAGTGATCTTCATCAACTTTTTATAGAGGATATTCCTCACCATTATGTTGGCAGGGCATTTATTTGCGTTAGGAGTATAAAAGGAAAATTTCTCCTGTGTATATTTGGACATACCTTTCTGTAATTTTTAAGTGAACAACCTTTTGCCATGCTGAAAGAACTCCGTAAAGAAGACCATAGAAAACCTCTCCTGTATATTAAAAACCTGACGGTAGAACATGCGAGTCGGGAAGGATTCCCTGTCATTGATAACCTGACGCTTACCATCAATGAAGGGGAAACATTAGGAATTGTAGGAGAGTCCGGTTCCGGCAAATCAGTCACTGCACTTTCTATCTTACAGCTGATAGAATCTGCTGCTTTAAAAATTACAGAAGGAGAAATCCTGTTTAATAGTAATACTTTGGGGAAGGTCAACCTATTATCACTATCAGCACAGCAAATCAGGGAAATCCGAGGAAAAGAAATCGGTATGATTTTTCAGGAGCCTCTAAGTTCCCTTAACCCAGTATTGACTTGTGGCGACCAAGTGATGGAAGCTGTAATGACCAAAGGAAATTATACTAAGACACAAGCAAGAAGAAAGGTATTAGCATTATTCCAGAAGGTACAACTACACGATTCCAAGAAAATTTTCTTATCCTATCCTCACGAGCTGTCTGGTGGGCAAAAACAAAGGGTTATGATTGCCATGGCGATTGCTTGTACGCCACAACTTCTTATTGCCGATGAACCTACCACCGCACTAGATGTTACCGTACAAAAAAGTATTCTTGAATTAATACAAGAACTGAATCACTCCTCCATGGCTACTTTCTTTATCTCCCATGATTTGTCAGTGATTGCAGAGGTTGCTGACAAAATAGCCGTAATGTTCAAGGGAAAGGTTGTAGAATATGGTAGTGTATGGGAGGTATTTGAAAATCCTAAACATCCTTACACTAAAGGGTTATTGGCCTGCCGTCCACGATTAGACACTTCCTTCAAGCGTTTACCTGTAGTTTCAGACTTTGTCACTACTTTTTCTGGTAGAAGTATTGGTGGTAAAGGCCGATACTCATCCGTAAAGGAAGCGATTATGTGGAATAAAAAAACCGACCAGGAAATCCAAAGAAGAAACCATAGTATTACCCAGCAAACGCCTATTTTATCAGTACATAACCTTAGCACGTACTATCCTACCAAAACCAATTGGCTAGGCAAACCATTGGAGTGGATGAAGGCCGTAGAAGACGTTTCTTTTGAGGTATACCCTGGAGAAACATTAGGTTTGGTAGGAGAATCAGGGTGTGGTAAGACAACATTGGGACGTACTATTTTACAACTTGTCAAACCCATTGCAGGACAAATCATGTTTAAGGGAAGGGATATTTCTAGCCTTTCTTCCAAAGAGTTAATACAACTTCGAAAAGATATACAGATTATCTTTCAGAATCCTTATGCCTCCTTAAACCCTCGTATGACGGTAGGGGAAGCCATTATGGAACCTATGAAAGTACATGGGATCTACTCTTCGGAGTACGAAAGAAAAAAAGAAGCAATACAATTACTGGAAAGGGTTAACTTAAATGCTGCACACTTCAATCGTTACCCTCATGAATTTTCTGGAGGACAGCGCCAAAGAATCTGTATTGCCCGTACCCTTGCCGTTAAACCTAAGTTTATCATTTGTGATGAATCTGTGTCAGCACTGGATGTATCAGTACAGGCTACTGTACTCAATCTATTAAATGAGCTGAAAGAAGAATACAAACTCACCTATATCTTTATCTCCCATGATCTCTCCGTTGTCAAGTTTATGGCAGACCGTATGCTGATCATGAAAGATGGTGAAATTGTAGAACAGGGGTTTGCCCAAGACATCTACACGGCTCCTCAACACCCTTACACACAAAAATTGATTGAATCTATTCCTACGGGGAATCTTCAGGATATTCAAAATGCGATGGTGAAAAAATTGATTACCAAGCAAAACCCAACTCCTGAGAAACACCTATAAAAAATGTTCATAATGTTTAATTGAGCTTCGCTCGTTCATAGTGTTTAGTTGTTTTAAATATAGTCAACAACTAAACATTATGAACGCAATAGTTAAACTATTGCAATTAAACATTATGAACAAGTATATGCTTCAGCTTATAGAGAGAAGCCCATCAGCAAGATATCATCCGTCTGCTCTGTCTTGTCTCCCATCCAGCTCATCAATTGCTTACGGAAATGCTTTTTCTGTACTTGCATAGGCTCCGATGAAATGCTATTGACTAATGCTTCGACTTGTTCCAATCCGAAGTCTTTCTTATCTCCATCTCCCTCCTGCAACTGATATCCCTCGGTCATCAAGTAATAACTATCTTCCAAACTAATAGGATAAGTATATTCCTTAAACTGATGATCTGCTTTCAGTTCGTTACTTCCCAATAAAATATCCTCTCCTTCAATAACGGTTGTTTGCTTTCCAGCTACTCGAACCATTGGGTGCTTCACTCCTGCATAAGCTATCTGGTTACTTGTCTGATCAATCACTGCTACCGATAAGCTCATACCATCAGTTTCTTGAAATTCTTTTTGATGAATCAATCGAGACAATCCCAAATGTACTTCTTTAAGAATTTCGGCAGGGGATACGATACCACGGATATTCACAACCTCGTTCAGCAAGCTATTTCCAATAATGCTCATAAATGCACCAGGAACTCCTTCTCCAGTACTATCCACTACTGCCAAGAAGGTTTTTCCTTGATTTTCCGAGAACCAGAAGAAAGCACCACTTACAATATCCTTTGGTTTATAGAAGACAAAAGAATTTGGTAATACCTTATTGATGACTGTACGATTTGGCAACATTGCCTGCTGTATACGCTTGGCATACTTAATACTGTTTGTCACCTTCCAGCTAGACTTCTGTAACTCGTCTTTTTGTACTTGTAACTGTTGGTGAATATTAGCATTCTTAATCGCTTCCCCTATATAAATCGCCAAGTTTCGTAAGATATCAAGGTGATAAGGGGTATAGGCATTTTTCTTAAAACTCTGTACCGACAATACACCAATAACCTTGCTTTCCTGATAAATAGGAACATAGATCAACGATTCAGGTAAATCTCCTTGATCTGGCAAGGTATAGTTATCCAAATACTTATTATACTCTTTTTCAAAATCAGTAATAAATACCTCTTTGGCATGCTTGGCACACCAAACGGAGAAACGGTGTTCCTCATTGAGTGGGTGATAAAAGAAAGGAAGCTCCTTACCCTTTTCCATAGAACCCAAGAACTCAATTCGTTGTGTTGACTCCTCAATTACTCCTACCGCAAAGGCCGTCGCATCCATAATTTGGTTGACGTTATCATACGTCATACGAATAATATCAGCAGTAGAAAGTTGTGTTGTCAGCTTTAAGCCTATATCTGAAAGCAACTGTATGTTTTTGAAAGAACGATCCAGCTCATCTCTACTTTTCTCCACTTCCTCTTTCTGCTCCATCAGCTCCAAGGTTCTTTCCTTGATTTTCCCTTCCATTTGCTCGTACACCAAGGCGTTATCCAAGGCAATACCGATATAAACGGTAAGGTTTCTTAGCAAGTCAATATCCCGTTCTGAGTAGGCCTCCTTGTCATAACTCTGAATGGTCAATACTCCTAGTCCACCTCCTTTACCAATCAAAGGTAAATAAAGGACTGTTTGAGGTAATTCCTCAATTTTATCGGGAACCTCTCCACCAAAGAAATCCGTATACTGCAAAGACAAATCATTGATCTGAATTTCTTTCAGTGTTTTCAAACACTGTACGGATAACTTCGTATCATCAGAGATATCATAATAATAGGCTGGTAGTTTCTTATTTTTCTCGACCGTACCTGGTACGTCCACACGGTGTTTGGCTTCATTATAAACACCAATAGAGAAAATAGGTGCATGCATCAGACGGTTAATATTATCGTATACCGTATCGATAATCTTATCAACAGAAAGGTTGGTAATAATATCCTGTCCGATCTCTCCCAAGAGCTTTACCGTTTTATAGGCTTGTTCTAACTCTTGCTCATGCTCACTTTTCTCTGTGCGCTTTTTCTTGGTGCGCTCTTTCTGCTCACTTTGTGTACGCTCCAATAGCATTGCCATGTAAGAAGCTACACTTTTCATAATACTCACATGGTACTTATTGTAAGGAGAAGGACCTGCCGTTTTTACCGACAAGACACCTAAGGTATTCCCTTTGTCTTGAATAGGAACATATACACTAGACTCTCTATCTCCTTCCACCTCTCCTGCCGCTGTAGTTAGCTCTGCCGTATTTCCAGAAACTATTAAACTCTCAGAGGTATTAAAACATTTCACCTCCAGCTTACTCTCATCTTTAATGTCATAAGCATTGGATGGCATCGTCTCTCCTTCCCTAATATTGGCAGGAAATTCAATTACTCCTTTTCTCGTATTATATATTCCTATATCCAATGCTGTGGCATCCATCATTTGAGCCAGCTTCGGATAAATATTCCCTACAACTTGAGAAACTGAATTAGCCTGAAGAATACCTTCTGCTATCTCACTAATCAACTCCAACTGTTTTCCTGCAGTCTCTTCATACTGTGTGCGTTCCTTCTCTTGCTGTTCCTCTTTCACTCCTTCCTGCTCAGTTTCCATCAACTGCGTCATCAATGAATGGTTGAAGACACTATTTTGAAGAGAAATGGCGATTTGTGTCGTCAAGAGAGTCAATTCCTGAAGCTTTTCTTCCGAAATAGCTATAGGATGATATCCCTCAAAGTAAATCATTCCCACATATACGTCTCCATTATTCAATGGGAAAGCACCTATATACTCCGGTTTATTCTCCTTTAAATAAATGTCAGCAGAGAAGGCTGCCTCGTAGGCTGCCTTAGTTGCAATAGCATGTGTGTTTACTTTCTTTCCATTTAAAAACTGTAGAGGTACCATAAACGCATCCACCCCTATCATTTTTCCTTTATGGTCGAATTGCTCTCCTCTTAGTTCTGACAATAAATGTAGCTCATCACCCGAATGTACCAATAAGGTCAAACGGTCAGACTTTAGCTCTTCTTGAAATATCGTCAGTACTTTTTTTGACAATCCACTAAGTGTCACCTCTCGGGATATATCATGACAAAGGTGAAGTATACGTTCGTTTATCATAGTTCTCTCTAATCACAGCGTAGGTAATGCTAAAAAGTGAGCCTATTGCCCTAAGACATGCAAAAAGGTAAATACTCTGTATTTCCTTAATTAAAGTGTGCCTACTATACACTTTATATTCTACATGACTATTACAAATAAGCGCCAAGGCTCTTTCCTTATAACGTCTAATTACGAAAGAGTAATATACAATTTTATAATTCTTAATGGTATTTCCCCAAGATAAATTTATATCCTTATGCCTAAGGTATCTTTCTCAGATTAATCTATGCGTGTCACACGTACCATTCCTTCAATATTCATCAAGTTCTGTATGAGTTCATCTACCACCTCCGTGGTCATAACGGAAACACCTATCACTCCTTTAAAGATACTACTTTCAGTATCAATAGAGATGGAACGAATATTTACCTTCATCTGCATGGAGATCACCCTCGTCACATCATTCACCAACCCTACTCGGTCTGTTCCCTCCAGCTTCAGTTTAATCTCAAACTCCTCATCTTGCTGATTGGCCCATCTCGCCTTAATAATACGATACCCATAGTTTGCCATCATAGAGACAGCATTTGGGCAGTTGGTGCGATGAATCTTGATTCCACTATTGATCGTGATAAACCCAAAGATATCATCTCCGTAAATAGGGTTACAGCATTGGGCTAAAGAATAGTGAACATTGTCCATATCCTCTCCTATCACTAACTCGTCTCCATCCTGTCGGATCTTACGAATACGCTTCTTAAACTCTTTAGCATCCTCAGGAACGAGCTTTTCGGAACGGATCTTTTCATTCTCATTATGTTGCTCATTGAACTTCTTGATCTCTGTATGATCAATTTTCCCCTCTCCAATCTTAAAGAAGAGATCCAGATCCGTACGAATATCAAAAAACTCTCTCAGCTGCTTCAAGGTGGTATCATTCATTGGAAGGTGCAACTGCTTCAGTTTACGCTGTACAATTTCCCTACCCAATGCTGCAGTGCGTTTCTTATCCTCTTTCAGGTAAGACTTAATTTTTGACCTCGCCTTGGAAGTCTTCACATACTGCAACCAGCCTTCATTAATCTTAGATTTATTAGAAGTCAGAATTTCTACCTGATTACCATTTTTCAGTTCATGGTTTAATGGAACGAGCTTTCCATTAATCTTAGCTCCCAAGCATTTTGCTCCAACTTCTGTATGGATATCAAAGGCAAAATCCAAAACTGTGACTCCTTTAGGGAATACTTTTAGATCTCCTTTAGGCGTAAAAACAAAGACTTCCTTACTGAACAAGTTTGATCGAAAGTCATCCATAAACTCTATGGCACTCTCCTTATCATTCTCCAGCATCTCCCGAACGGCACTAATCCATCCTTCAATCCCTTGCTCGTGTGCTTTTCGCTGATGTACTTTTCCTTGTTCTTTATATTTCCAGTGTGCGGCATATCCTTTTTCAGCCACATCATCCATGCGTTCACTTCTAATCTGTACTTCTACCCAATGCCCTTCTGGCCCCATCACGGTAGTGTGTAAAGATTCATATCCATTAGCCTTAGGCATACTTACCCAATCCCGGAGCCTACTCACGTTCGGACGATAATAATC
This sequence comes from Algivirga pacifica, assembly GCF_039543525.1. Lineage (NCBI taxonomy): Bacteria > Pseudomonadati > Bacteroidota > Cytophagia > Cytophagales > Flammeovirgaceae > Algivirga > Algivirga pacifica. The sequence continues at coordinate 45,506 of NZ_BAABJX010000018.1, read as the reverse complement.
GGTCACTACAGAGTATACTTGCCAACACATAGCTTTTTCTTCCGTCATAGGGGAGTCAAAAATGATTCGGATAGCAAACAGGTCAAATACCTCCTCAAAAGGGACATCCTGTTTACGCATCTTATTATAGATCGATCGAATAGACTTCGTTCTGGATTTTATTCTATAAGGTACCCCTAACCCATTTAACTCCCGAATAATTGGTTCCGTAAATGTCTGAGTAAACTTCACCCTGGCTGGCTCAGACTCTATCAGCTTATGTACAATCTCATCGTAGGTCTTACGGTCTGAATACTTCAGCGAAAGGTCCTCCAACTCAGACTTAATATTATAAAGCCCCAGACGATGTGCCAATGGCGCATAGATATACTCTGTTTCTGATTTAATTTTCAAACGCTTATCCTTAGGCATACTTTCCAACGTACGCATATTGTGTAAGCGGTCTGAGATCTTAATCAGTACCACCCTAATATCCTCCGAAATGGTCAGGAGCATCTTACGAAAATTCTCAGCCTGTATGGACTCTCCTCTGGCTGAGTTCTCCGATATTTTGGTCAATCCCTCTACAATCTGTGCAACCTTCTCTCCAAATCGCTCAGAGATATCTTCTATCGTATAATCGGTATCCTCCACAACATCGTGTAGTAGGGCCGCTACAATAGAGGTAGTTCCCAAGCCGATCTCCTCTGTTGCGATGGTAGCCACCGCTACCGGATGGTACACAAAAGGCTCTCCGGATTTTCGGCGCATGTCCTTATGTGCATCAACAGCAAAAAGAAAGGCCTTCTTAATTATTTTAACGTCACCTTCCTTCAATAAAGGGGCGGCCTTTTGCAATAGGTTTCTATACCTCCTGATCAGCTCTCGCTTTTCCTTCGCTTCATCAATCTTCATGGTGTGGTCTTTATGTGTGACGATCTTTCAGGCTAAGTTATATAAATTCAACAATTTTAATTTATAAGATATTTAGAAAAGTACCTATTGTTCAGGAAATATAGTTTTATAAAAAAATATTCAATTAATTATTGTAATAATAAAACTAATAATTACCTTTGCACGGCATAAAAAATAATGCGGATGTGGCGAAATTGGTAGACGCACTAGATTTAGGTTCTAGCGCCGTGAGGCGTGGGGGTTCGAGTCCCTCCATCCGCACAAAGTAAGCAGCTAAAAACAACAATTCTCAATCGAAGCAGATTGAGAATTTTTTGTTTGAACACTGCCCAAAATGTCCCCTTTGTAGTATATTAAAGGGTATATAACAGATTTGGATTTTCTCATCATAAATCATTACAACCTTGGAATTAATACTCGATAAAAAAGAGAACTCATACGGGTTGCTAACTGTAAAAGTTGCAGAAAGCGACTTCCTACCCGAGTACAACCAACGCGTAAAAGAGCAAGCTAAAAGAGCGAACTTTAAAGGGTTCCGCGCTGGTAAAGTCCCTGCATCTTTGGTAAAGAAGATGGTAGGTAAAGACCTTAAAATGGACGTTTTCAACGCCACAGTAAGTGAGTCTGTAGACCAATACTTGAAGGAGAACAACGTCAATGCAATGTTCCAACCAATGTTCAAAGGAGACTTCCTTACTCCTGAGCAATTGGACGCAGCTAAAGAATTCACACTAGAGTTCGAATTGGTAGTTCCTGAAGTAGACTTGACACTTTCAGAAGAGATCTCTGTTAAAGGATATGAGTTGAACGTTTCTGACGCTGATATCGACAACACGGTAAACCGTTTGATCGAAGCATACCCTAATGAGGTAGAAGCAGAGGAAGTTGCAGAAGGTGACAACGTAGTTGCTACATTCAAAGCGGCTTCTAACGACTTCGAAAAAGAAGCGACGCTAGAGCTTAATGAGAAAGTACAAGAAGAAGTACGTAAAGCATTTATCGGCAAGAAAGTAGGAGAAGAGGTTACTTTTGAAGCTGAGAAAGTTTACGAAGATCCTAAGAAACTTCGTCTACTATTTGGTGGTACTCAAGAGGAGTCAGAAAACTTCACTGGTGAGTTTACTGCAACTATCTCTGCTATCAAGAGAAAAGAAGCTCCTGAGTTGAACCAAGAATTCTTTGACAAAGTATTGGGTGAGGAGAAAGCTTCTAACGAAGAGGAATTCAGAGCTGAGATCGCTACATTGATCGGAGATGCTAACAAACCTTCTATCGAAGCATTCTTGAACGACAGCATCAGAGATGAAATCTCTGAGAAAGTTGAGATCTCTTTCCCTGAGGAATTGTTGAAGCGTATCTTGAACTCTTCTAACGACAACAAATTGTCTGATGAGGAGATCGAGGAGAAGTTCCCTAACTTCTTGAAAGCAGTGAAGTGGAGAGCTATCTCTAATAAAGTTGCTGAGTCTGCTGAGATCAAAGTTGAGCACAACGAGATTGAAGCAATCGCAAAAGAGCAAATTGCTGCACAAATGGCACAGTTTGGTATGGGAGACCTTCCTGAGGAGCGTCTAACAGAGTTTGTTCAGAACCAGCTAACTGCTGAGAATGGCAAATACTACCAAGAGTACTATGAGCAGGTATTCAATAACAAGCTATTCGACTACATTCAGGAGCAAATCACTATTGCAAGCGAGAGTGTTGATCTAGCGAAGTTTGAAGAGATCATGAAAGCTAAAATGGATCAGGAGCAAGCATAAGCAGCTACTGTCCTTTCATATAAAAAGCGTCTCACTTCTAAGAAGTGAGACGCTTTTTTTAATGTCTTAAGTCAAAAAAACAGGAATCCCTGTATTGACTTTGGCCGTAGCCTAATTCAATTAATTTCCTGCGTAAAGGATTTCCTTGATATTAGAAATACGCTCCAATGCTTCTGTAGATGGTCTATCCAAAGGCTTCTCCTTGATCTGTTTTGGAGCTGCACCTCTTGACTCTCCGTAGATTCTCTCGCTGTCCAAATTTACTCCTTTGCTAGGTGCTTCATTGTGCTGACCACAAGCAGCCAAAGAAAGAAGTGCCAGACCTGCTGCTACTCTTACAATTGATTTTTTCATGAATATGAATAGTTTCAATCTATATAAATCATATTAATTTTCGTAGCAAAAATATGACTTATGCCTGTTATTTACAATTCTTTTATAATGAAAAGGTAGCCTTAGCATAAAGAAATTCAAGTATTTAGATTTTTATCGGTTATCGGTTATCAGTTATCAGTTATCAGTTATCAGTTATCAGTTATCAGTTATCAGTTATCAGTTAAGAAAGTTATTTTACCCCTAAACGACATACAATACCTTAAAGGTATTTTTTTAAACGATAAGCGATGAGCAATAACCGATAAACAAAAAAAAGACTCACCGATTTCTCGGTAAGCCTTCTCATTTATCTTATGATCGATTATTCTATCGATTTCTACCAGGATAAGTCATGGCACATCTAAAACCGATCGCAGAAGAAGCGTCCTCTTCGTGTAAGAATCTTCTTGTACCTACTGCCAACCAGTAAGCTGAATCCTTCCAAGAACCTCCTTTGTATACTCTAATCTTGTTGGAGATATAAGTACGATCCTCTACACCTCCATACATGTCATTGTAATCGGCCTGAGGGTCTTTTGCTCCATCTCTACGTACAGGGTTCAAACCACTCACCATTTCGTAAGAAGTAGGACGATACACATCCAATACCCACTCACTTACGTTACCTGCCATATTGTATAGCATAAAGTCATTTGGTGGGTTGTCAAAAATCTCCTGCGTAATTGCAGCGCCATCATTAGGCTGTCCACCAATACCTGCGTAGTCACCTCGACCTCTCTTAAAGTTGGCCATAAAGTTACCCATTTCTTCTCCATAAGGATTTCTCAATGAGTGTCCATCCCATGGGTAGATTCTACGCTCACTATAAATTTCATCCACGTCTTGCAGACCGATCATTGCCTGAGCCGCATAATCCCACTCTGCCTCTGTAGGCAAACGGAAGCTAGGTAAGACAACTCCTGTCTCTAAAGAAATACTTTTCATTAGACGTTGCTGACTTTCCAACTCTTCTTTTTCTGTTGGTAAAGGCAAGTAGTGATAAATGTTTTCTGCTACTTCTTCGATTTCTGGATCTCCAGAATTCAAAGCCAATCGCTTATTCACGACTTGAGTTCTCCATTTACTATACTCGTTAGCTTGTACCCAAGAAACCCCTACTACTGGAAAAAATCTAAATCCAGGGTAACGCAAGTAGTGATCTCTATACTGATCATTATAAGCTAGATCCTCTACCCATACAGTAGTATCTGGTAGTAAACCATCATAAAATGCTTTAGCCTCTGTATTAGAAGAGTCTGTGTTATAATGGCTGTGTGCATGAAGATACTCCAACCAGTGAATGTTTGCCACCTCTGTTTGATCCATAAAGAAAGAAGATACTGTTACCGTTCTTTCAATATTGTTATTCAAGTGTAATGGATCTTCTTGCATAGAGCCAAGGGTCATACGTCCACCTTCAATGTAAACCATATCCGGTACTTCTGGCATCCCTTTAAAGTCTCTAACCTCAAAGTCTTCATTATTGGCATCTCGCTTATTGCGGACATACGACAGCCCCGTTTTTGTACTTTTACTACCGGGTTCGTATGCATTTGGCTTTCCTGGTCCTGAACAGGCTGTAGAAGCCATAACAGCAATAATACTCAAGAAGGAAACGTAAGATTTAATTTTATTCATAATATGAAAAGATATAAGTAAGGGGAGTCCCTTGTTCTTTGTATCCTATTTTACAAGTGATTGCTAATTGATTTTTCGTATGGATTGAAAAAAAAATATCAATAACTATACCCAAAGAAATTTATCTCTGAAAAATCAAAAAATTTCTTTTAAAAAGAAACAAAGCGAATTGATTTTTAAGATATTTCTTGATAAGATTTCATTATTTGATCTGATTTAGACATTGTATGGCCTGATCTACTGATAATATCTCATCAATTACGATTATTAAACGTTTTTTTGTCTCTTTCATTATACATTGACGAGAATGTTTTTGTACAAAAGCCAATACCTTCCCAAAAGTTTCTGATTGATAATAGGATTCATGCTTACTTTCCACCAAGTAAATCTTAAGTGTATCTTGTTTCAGCATCAGTTTTTCCATTCCCAATTTCTCTGCCACCCATCGTAAACGAACTGTACGAAGCAAGTCTTCTACCGGTTCTGGTAAAGGTCCAAAACGATCTTTCAAAGATTGCGTAAACTTTTGCAGTGCCTTTTCGTCCTTAAGTTTATCGGCAGCCATATATAAATTTAGTCGCTCAGAGATATTACTGACATATTCCTCCGGAATAAGAATCTCAAAGTCTGTTTCAATACTGCAACTGACATTAAGTTCCTTTACCTCCAGTTCTTTGGAGAATAAAGCCCTGAACTCATCTTGCTTCAGTTCCTCCACTGCTTCTTCTAGCACTTTATTATAAGCATCAAATCCAAGATCTGTAATAAAACCAGATTGCTCTCCTCCCAGTAAGTTTCCTGCCCCCCGAATATCCAGATCTTTCATTGCTACTTTAAAACCATCTCCCAAGTCAGAGAACTGTTCTAATGTACTCAAACGTTTACGGGCTTCTGCCGAAAGGTTAATCATCGGAGGAGTAAGCATATAACAATAAGCTTTTCGATTGGAACGACCTACCCTCCCTCTCATCTGATGTAAATCCGATAGCCCAAACATATGTGCGCGGTTAATAATAATAGTATTCGCACTTGGTACATCTAGCCCTGCCTCAATAATATTGGTAGAAACCAACACATCGTATTCTCCCTCAATAAACTTCATCATGATTTTCTCCAAACGGGCGCCCTCCATCTGTCCATGTGCCATCGCTACCCGGGCATCTGGTACTAACTCCAATATACGGTTAGCCATATGTTCAATATCACTCACCCTATTGTGAACAAAAAATACCTGTCCCCCTCTCGATAACTCAAAATCTATTGCATCTCGTACCATTGTCTCTTCATACGTCGATAGTATAGTAGATACCGGCTGACGGTTTGGTGGTGGTGTAGAGATTACCGATAAGTCTCTGGCTCCCATAAGAGAAAAGTGTAAAGTACGGGGTATAGGCGTTGCTGTAAGTGTCAATACATCTACATTGACCTTCAACTCTTTAATTTTATCTTTTGTCTTTACTCCAAATTTCTGTTCCTCATCAATAATGAGAAGTCCCAGGTCTTTATATTCAAATGCCTTACTCGTAATCTTATGTGTTCCAATCAGAATATCGATCTTCCCTTCTTTCAAACGATTCGCAATATCCTTGATCTGCTTAGCACTTTTAAAGCGATTGACAAACTCTACATTACATGGCAACCCATTCAAGCGATTCATAAAAGTATGATAATGCTGTACTGCCAAAATCGTAGTAGGTACCAACACAGCGACCTGCTTACTATCACACACTGCCTTAAATGCCGCCCTGATCGCAATCTCTGTCTTTCCAAAACCTACATCTCCACAAACCAAGCGATCCATCGGATAACTCTTTTCCATATCTTCTTTGACCTGCGCTGTAGACTTCGCTTGATCTGGAGTGTCTTCATAAAGAAAAGAAGACTCCAACTCTACTTGCAAATAATTATCTGGAGAGAATGCATATCCCTTAGATGCCCTTCGCTTGGCATATAGCTTGATCAACTCCCTGGCGATATCTTTTACTCGCTTTTTAGCCTTTGACTTCTTCTTTTCCCATTCAGGAGACCCTAGTTTACTTACCATAGGTGTCCTTCCTTCTTGCCCTGTATACTTCGAGATTTTGTGTAAGGCGTGCAAACTCACTGTCACAATATCGTCATCCCTAAAAATAAGACGTACCGACTCTTGCTCCTGTCCATTCACCTCTACTTTCTGCAATCCTCCAAATCGACCAATTCCGTAATCAATATGTGTTACATAATCTCCTATATTCAGTGATTGCAGCTCTTTTAAGGTCAATGCGCCAGAAGTAGAAAACCTTGCCCTGCTCTTGGCTTTATGAAAGCGCTCAAAAATCTGATGATCCGTATAACACGCCAATCCCATTTGCTCATCCAAAAAACCTCCTCTCAATCCCAACTGTAACTCCTTCAAGTGAAGACTATCATCCACTTCCTCAAAGATACTATGCAAACGGTTCAACTGACGAGGAGACTCAGAGAGCAAGACATTCTGATAGCCTTTTGCTTCATTTGCGGCCAACGTATCTCCCAATAGATTGAAATCCTTATTAAAAGAAGGTTGAGCGCTAGCTTGTACTTCAATCGCTTTATCTGCAGTCAAGTAAAAACGATTACCAAACTCTACCTTCGAATAATTATCAAGATATTCCTTCCAGTTCTCCACCTGCTCAAATAACTCTTCTGGGCGGAGCATGATCTGTGTTTGCTTGGTTGCTTCTACAATCTCATCAAACTGTTCTACTGCTGATATATAATACTTATCTATCGTATCTTGTATCAACTGTACATCTTTCATCCAAACGATCGTATCTTTTGGCAAGAAACGGAAGAAGGATTCTCTAATTTCTTCTAGTAACTTTGTTTGTACATCCGGAACAATAGGCGCTTGCTCACAGCTGTCTTTGGACAACTGAGTAAGTGGATCAAACGTACGAATTGTATCAATCTCCTTCCCGAAAAGCTCTATCCGAAACGGAAAGTCATTGGCATAAGAGTAGATATCTACAATTCCTCCACGAACTGCAAACTGCCCCGGCTCATAAACAAAATCTACTTTTTCAAACTCATACTCTATCAGCATTTCGGTAATAAACTCCGGATCTAAGGTTTCTCCCACCTTAGCGGTATAAGTATTCTCCAGTAAAGAGCGTTGATTAATAACCTTTTCGGTCAAAGCCTCAGGATAGGTTACCAACAACACGCCCTTATCCCCTCTATCATTCATTCGGTTCAATACTTCTGCCCGTTGCAGAATGTTCGCATTATCAACCTCAACAAACTGATAAGGCTTTTTATAAGAAGTAGGAAAAAATAGGATCTCATGATCAGGTAATAGTCCCTGCAAGTCATTGAAGAAGTAATCAGCTTCCTCCTTATCATGTAGAATCAGCATTTGTGTTCTTGAGGTTTCCAAAAAAAGTGTAGAAACAAAAAGCGCATCCAAACTACCCGCCAACCCCTTCAGGTGAAACGTTCCTTTATCTTTTCTTCGAATCTCTTCCATCAACAGTTGTAGTCCTGTTGATTGTCTATATCCTGCCAATAGTTGTTCTATTGTCATTCGGCTATGATTCTCTGAAGTGCTCACTACTAATCTGTTTATTCCTTAAAAATTACGATGTATTGTATGAATGCCTAAATGAGTTTGAAAAAGGCATTTAATACCAAAACAATTTTACAGGATAAAGTTATTGGTTTTTATTCATTTCGACTTGATTAATTTTTGATTGCTGTTCCATTAGATGGGATGATAACTAGGGATACCCCGACAGTTGAGGCGGCTTGCGCCGCTGGTTGAGTGGTACTGCGTGCCGTTGAGTAGCCCTTTGGGCTGTTGAGAAAGAACAGTACTGCAAAATCTCAACAGTCCGAAGGACTACTCAACGGAGCGAAGCTCCACTCAACCAGCGGCGCAAGTCGCCTCAACAAAGCCATTTGGTAGTATGACGGTTAATTATTCAAACTTAATCACGCTACGACCAGTACCTCACCAACGGGCGACCACAAGGGTCGCCCCTGTGGTGTTTTCCAAAGAATCAATTGAAAAATACCTCAAAAACAATATATTGCTTTAAATGAATATTTATTCAAGATAAACACCAACCAACACATGCAAGAAATCAAAACTACCTTAACCGAGATGCTTGGCATCAAGTATCCTATTATTATGGCACCTATGTTTCTGGTGTCTAACGAGGCTATGCTCAAAGCTGCAGCCCGCAATGGCATTACGGGTGCAGTTCCAGCCTTAAATTACCGCACAGATGAAGCTTTCCGTGCTGCCATCAAGGATATCAAAGACAGTGTTGATGGCCCGATGGGAGTCAACCTGATTGTGAACAAGTCCAATGTGCGTATGGAAGAACAGCTCAAAACCTGTGTAGAGCTTAAAGTCGATTATATTATCACCTCTTTGGGAAGCCCCAGAAAAGTAATCGAAGCTTGTAAGCCACATGGCATTAAAGTCTTCTGTGATGTGGTAGACATCACCTATGCCAAAAAGGTAGAAGAATTGGGGGCTGATGCTGTCATCGCTGTGAACAAAGAAGCTGGAGGGCATGCAGGACCAACTCCAGCCCATGAGTTAATTCCTGAGTTAGTCAAAGCTTGTACTATCCCTGTTATTTCTGCAGGAGGAGTAGGGAATGGTGCACAGTTACGTGAAAAATTGGACTTAGGTGCTTGCGGTATCTCTATGGGAAGCCCCTTCATTGCAACCTTTGAGTCAGCTGTATCAGAAGAATACAAGCAAGCCTGTGTACAATATGGTGCCGAGGATATTGTAATGACTACAAAATTATCCGGTACCCCTTGTACGGTAATCAAGACGCCTTATGTTGAAAAGATAGGTACACAACAAAACTTTATGGAGCGTCTTCTTAACAAGAATAAAAAGCTTAAGAAGTTCGTCAAGATGCTTACGTTCTATAAAGGCATGAAACTTCTGGAAAAAGCAGCATTTAGTAGTACTTATAAATCAGTTTGGTGCGCTGGTCCTTCTATTGAATATGTGAACGAAATACGTTCTGTAGAGGATGTTGTTAAACGCCTTATTCAGGAATACGAGGAAGCAACTGCTACAAAATCGGTCTGATCACTAACAATACTACTCTCCTTTGGGTTAAGTGATAGAAGCTCTGTTCATAATGTTTAACTGAGCTTCGCTCGTTCATAATGTTTAGTTGAGTTTGTTGAGGCTGCTTACGCAGCTTATTGAGTTTCAACTTCGGTGACTTGATATTTTCTTTATCTCTATTTTAGAGCCATAAAAATGACTCTTTGCATTACAATTAGATAGAATAGGAGTGAAGCTCCAATACTCACCCTAAAAAACTCAACTCACCGAAGGTGAAATTCAACGAGCACAGCTCAACTAAACATTATGAACGAGCGAAGCTCAATTAAACATCATGAACAACTCGTTACTGTAAATCCCTAAAGTTCCTTATTCGTTATGCTTGGCTACCGATTCCAGAAATACATTCCAAATCCAAAAGAAGGAAAAACACCCTTTGAAAACTTAATGGATGTTTTTCAGCAACTCTTGACCATCACTTCGGGAGATGTCTCAGAAGCCTTGCAATGGCTGACTGAACTGGACAAACAATACGACCTTACCAATAATGACTATGGTATTGGTGATTTTATCGAAGACCTGAAAAGCAAGGGGTATATCAAGGAAGATCCCGCCACCGGTAATTTTGCGATGACAGCCAAAAGTGAACAAAGCATACGAAAAAGTGCTTTGGAGGAAATCTTTGGTAAACTGAAAAAGTCCCGCAATAAAGGAAATCACAAGACTCCTTATATAGGTCAAGGAGAAGAATTCACTTCTGAAATACGAAACTTTCAATTTGGAGACTCCCTGGATCAGATTTCCATGACGGAGTCCATTAAGAATGCTCAGGTCAATCATGGGATTGGTGATTTTACCCTGACAGAAGATGACCTTAGAATCAGAGAACAGGAGTTTAAAGCCCAAACCTCAACGGTCCTGATGATTGATATCTCTCACTCTATGATTCTATATGGAGAAGATCGTATCACCCCTGCAAAAAAAGTGGCGATGGCCCTTGCGGAGTTAATCACTACCAAGTACAAAAAGGACACCTTGGATATTATTGTTTTTGGAAACGATGCATGGCAGATTGAGATCAAAGACCTTCCTTATCTTCAAGTAGGTCCATACCATACCAATACCGTAGCTGGGCTAGAACTAGCGATGGATATTTTGAGGAGACGGAAAAATCCCAACAAACAGATTTTTATGATTACAGATGGAAAGCCTACCTGTATTAAGGAGGGGATTAACTACTATAAAAATAGCTTTGGGATAGATCAGAAGATTCTGAATAAAACACTAACGCTAGCTGCCCAATGTCGTAGATTACGTATTCCTGTTACGACTTTTATGATTGCTACTGATCCTTACCTGCAAGCATTTGTAAGAGAGTTTACGGAAGTCAATCAGGGAAAAGCTTACTATAGTAGCTTGAAAGGATTAGGGGATTTGATCTTTGAGGACTTTCAAAAAAACAGAAAGAAAAAACTCTGATTTAATTTTCAATGATTAATTTTCAATTTTCAATTGATGGTTATTTCAATTAGAATATTAAGTCATCATTGAAAATTGAAAATTAATAATTATCTACTGTTCTCCCTCAGGACGTGTTTTCCAACGCTCGTGCATCCAGATCCATTGCTCCGGCGCGTCGCGAATAAACTCTTCCAATGAGTTGGATAGGATCTGCGTATTACTTACCAAGTCGGCTTCTGTATCTCCAGTATCCACCAATTCCAATTTTGGTTTAATCGTCAAGAGATGGGTATCATCTTTCATTCGCTTGATTCCCATTGGAATTACTGCAGCTCCCGTTCTACTCGCTAATACGGTCGCTCCTACTGGTGTAGATGCTTTTTTGCCATAGAAATCCACAAATACGTTCTGTACTTTTTGTGTATCCTGATCAATTAGCAAAAAGACGATTTCACCATTCTTAAGGGCTTTAATCAACTTTATGGTATTTTGTCCACGTTGGATATACTTAGCTCCTTTCAGCGTACGGTTTCCTACCAAAAGCTCATTCAAGCGAGGATCTTTCAAGGCTGTTCCTACAATATTAATAGGGTATCCCAGCTCAAAAGGGAATGTCCCTACCATCTCAAAAGCTCCCAGATGGGCTGTCAGTCCAACCACTCCATTTCCTTCCTTATAAGCTTGCTCAAGATGCTCCAACCCTTCTACCTTAACAATCTTCTGATAGTCTTCCAGATTATTAATGGTACGGTATCTTATAATATCTACGGCATTCTTACCGATATTTATCCAGCTGTTTTTAGCCATTTGTCTAATTTCTTCCTCAGACTTCTCTGCTCCATAAGCCATCGTCAAATGCTTGATCGTTTTGGCTCTCTCTTTAGACATGATATGGTATACCATACTTCCCAAAGCTCCCCCAAAACGGATCATCAGTTTTCTAGGGGTCTTACAAGCAACCCAGATCAAATTCTTTACTGCAAAGTAGATAAAATCATACTTCAGCTTCTTAAAACCCTTTCTCTTCATGTGGTTGAATAAATAATTAAATGCATACACCAAAAGGCCTTGGTCCTAAATCATTAGGAAGGTGCAAAGATACTGATTTGTTTTTTGAAAGACTAGTGGACAATTAACAGTGGACAGTGAGCGATAAACCGTGAGTATTTTATTATTGGCCCATTATCGTGATCACTAAGGTTCTACTTCCTCCGTGATTACGATGTTCGCACAAATAAATTCCTTGCCAGGTACCTAAGTTAAAGCGTCCATTGGTAATAGGTACAGACACACTACTTCCCATCATAGAGCTTTTGATATGCGCAGGCATATCATCGGCTCCTTCATAGGTATGCTCAAAATAAGGTGTATTTTCAGGGACCATCTTATTCAAATGCTTTTCAAAGTCGGAGCGTACTGTAGGGTCTGCATTTTCATTTAAGGTGAGTGAAGCCGAGGTGTGTTTAATAAAGATATGTGCCATCCCTATTTTCAAACCTTTCATTTCCAATATTGCTTCTTCTAGCTCATTGGTAATGATATGCATTCCTCTTGGATAGGGTCTTAGGCGAATAGTCGTTTGATAATACATGAGGCTTTTCTTTACAATGGTTGAATCGTTGAATCGTTGAATTGAGCTTCGCTCGTTGATTCGAGTTGAACTGTTGATTGATATATTTATACTCATACAACAGTTCAACTCGAATCACACGCCATGTAATGGTCACCGAAGGTGAAACTCAACGAGCGAAGCTCAATTCAACGATTCAACCTTGACTCTAATCTTAGTTAAGCTCTACTAGCTTAAAGCCTTGTCCATGTACATTGACAATTTTCAAAGACTCATCTGCTTTCAAGAACTTACGTAGTTTGGTGATATATACATCCATACTTCTTGAGTTGAAGTAGTTGTCATCTAACCAAATCTTATTCAATGCCTCAGAGCGGTCCATTACCTCATTCTTATGAATGGCCAACAAACGTAGCAGAGCGGCCTCTTTTGAAGTTAATCGCTGTTCTGTATCCTCTTCTGTATTTTTCAACTTTTGCGCATTGAAATCGAAGACAAACTTTCCGACCTCAAATACCGTCTGTTTTTCCTTATCGTTATTAGCCTTTTTGGAACGACGTAGAATGGCTTGTATTCTAGCCAACAACTCCTCCATACTGAATGGCTTCGTCATATAATCATCAGCTCCTACCTCAAAACCTTTTAAGGTATCTTCCTTAAGCGATTTTGCCGTTAGGAAAAAGATTGGAATATCTACATCTGACTTACGGATGCGTTCTGCCAATGTAAAACCATCAATCTTAGGCATCATCACATCAAAAATACACATATCAAAATCTCCCTCCTGATATGCTTTCAATCCTTCTTCTCCGTCTTTTCTATGGGTTACGTTAAATCCTTTTACTTCCAGGTACTCGGAAAGCAACATACCTAGGTTAGGATCATCCTCTACAAGTAATAGTTTAATCTTCTCCATGTTCGAATGGTAAATATATAGTGAATGTACTTCCTTTATTTACTTTACTTTTAACCTCTATGGTTCCATTATGTGCTTGCACAATGCCTTTGACGTAGCTTAATCCTAAGCCAAAACCTTTCACATTGTGAATATTACCTGTAGGAACTCGGTAAAACTTATCAAAGATCTTATCAATCGATTCTTTAGGAATCCCTTGACCTCTGTCTTCTATAATAATCTTAATTCCCTTTTTTCTCAGATCATTCTCCGTCTTGATCCTAATTTCCGGCACTTCTGGGGAATATTTATTCGCATTATCTAACAGGTTATAAATAATATTGGATAAATGTACCTCATCTGCTACAATAACCGAATTCTTAGCCTTTAATTCTTTGACCAAAGTTCCCTCTCTACTCTCTACCTGTATCATCGTGTTCTTAACCGCCTTGTTGATCAGTTTGTGCACATCGGTCTCTACAAGCTTTAACTTTGCCTTTTCTTTCTCAAGTTTAGCGATCTGCAATACTTTCTCTACCTGAGTAGCCAGACGATTATTTTCATCCTTAATCACGTTCAGGTAGCGATTATGAATAGAAGGCATTTTTTGGACATCAGGATCCAATAAAGCCTCACATGCCAAAGAAACCGTTGAGATTGGAGTCTTAAGTTCGTGAGTCATATTACTAATAAAGTCATTAGTAATATCTGAGATTCTTTTCTGCTTAATAATGGTCATTACCGCAAAAACAAAAGAAAAAATCGTCAACAGAATAAATACCATGGACGAAATCAGCACTGCCCACATCTTTCTCAAGATATATCGATCTTCCTGAGGAAACTCGATATACAACATGTTTTCTCGGTCAAACAGTCCTTCTGGAAACAGTACTACATGATATTGAGAACCAAGGACATTTTTTACTTTACTTGAATCACTAGCATAAACAATAGAGGACAACTCTCCCTTGGAATGTTTCACGACAAAATCATACGGAATTTGTATTCCTCTATGACTCATCTCTTGCTTTAATAAGGAATCCAAAGTAGCATAAGGCATACGCTCCTGCAGACTCAATTCTTCCATCATTGCCATCTTGTGCATCAACAGATCTAATAGTTCTCGCTTCTGCTCTACTTTGGTTAGAAAAGAGATGGCTTCACTACGAATACTCTTTGTAGAATCCGGCAAAAGACTTCCGAAGTTGTGGATATCCCCTTTAAGTTCCAATGGAGAATTTTCCAATCCATCAAGGGCTGTTCTTTTAGCAAAACCCGAACGTTGTATAATCACTCCTTCTTCTACTTGAAAAGCCATTCCCTCTTTACGAAGACTTGCAGAACTGAATGTACTTGTGATACTCAAGCGCTGTTCTTCTTTCCAACGGGCATTTCCCAAAGAGTCAAAGTTGACCGATAATACTTTATCTGATAGATTGACTCGATTGATCTGCTCTTGTGCCAAGTAAAACTCATAGTTCTCCAGACGCTTGACGACCGTAGACAGCATATCATTTACTTCCTGCCTAAAATTATCCTTCCTTACCCTTACCGCCTCATTCACCCAATAAAACTGAAGAATAATCAGTCCTACCATAGCGGTACTCATCAGCGAAATAATGATTATGAGATTTTTCTTCGTTTTGCCCATATTACTTTCCTAAAACCTATTACAATTGGGTGTTCACTAACAAAATTCTACGGGTTATAGTACTGTTTATTGCTTATCGCTTATTGTTTATAAACGATCACGATACATGATACCCGCAAATAGATCGTATCATATTATGCACCTATTCTGCTATATACACCTTAGCTATTTCCCTTATAACAGCCCTCATCTCAAAAAAGGACCAGATAAAAATAAATAAATCCTATCTCCCAAGAACAGGAAATAGGATTTTTATAAGTTCTATTTAACAAAATATAATCTCTAGGAAGAGAATTAAAGCTTTATTAAGATTAGAATGTCTGATTTTCAACTGCTTTTTCTTTATAAGCATTATCTTCTTCCACAAAATCAATCAAGGAGAAAAAGTTTGGAACCAAGAATACATTATTATTCCCTTCTAGCTCTTGTCCCACGACCTGATATCCAGAAATAATCATCCCTGCGTCTGGAAACTCCTGAGATAGCTCATTGATATAGTTCTGCGCACAGTCAATATCGGGAGATGCCGTCAAGGCCGTACACAAATAATCAGTCTTATAAATTTCGTAAGCCTTTTTGATATCTTCTAGCGGAAGATTCTGTCCTAAATAAATTACTTTATTCCCCCTTTTCTTAATTAGGTATACGGCAAACATGATTCCGATCTCATGCCACTCCCCTTCAGGAAGGAATAATAAGTACTTATTGTAGTTAGGGTTAACTGTTGCCACTTGTCCATCAATAGCAACTATGATTTTCTGTCGAATAAGATTAGAAATAAAATGCTCTTGACATGGGTTGATGGCATCGGTTTGCCAAAGGAATCCTACCCTTGCTAAAAACGGGAAAACCACCTTAAACATGGTCTCTTCGAACCCTATTTGCAGTACATTCGTTGAAATGATCTTTTCAAAACGTTCCTCATCCAAGTCAATCATCGCCATGGCCAATCCATTGATCTGGTCTTGGTAGTTTTCTCGTTTCCCCAATACTTTTAATACTGCTTCATGAATCTCATCTTTACTCATCGTAGCAATTTTCGAGATTTTGAAGCCATTATTGTTCAGTAGGGCGACATTGAGCATATACTTCAAATCCTCGGAGTCATAATAACGAATATTAGTATTCGTACGCTTAGGGGTAATGATCTGGTAACGTTGTTCCCAAACCCTAATCGTATGAGCCTTAATGCCCGTCATGTGCTCCAAATCTTTTATAGAATATGTATTCATCGCTTAGTTAATCTTTATAATTCTAACTGCTGCCCTGCCAAAATGTTATAAAAAATAAATCAGGTGCAATGTTATTACTCATAGTAGTTTTTCATGTTTAGAAACATACTGTCTTAGAGAAATGTTTTAAGATATTTTAAAAGTATTTACAAAAAGTCCACTTACAGGTGTCATTCCATAAAAAATGGTATAAAGTCTCTTGTAATAATACAAAATACCCTATACCATTTCTCTATTCTCTAAAATCCTTTATAGCGTTTATTTCGCTTTTTCAGGAAGGAATCCTTTTCTTCTTAAAACTGCCTCTACAAATCTGATATCATTGTCAGACTTGAAGATTCTAAATGGCCAGTACATCACATGTCCTCTGGAAACCACCAATACAAAAGCGTCTTTTTCTCTTTTCACTTTCTGTATTTGATCCCATTTTAAAGGCATACCCTCTCTAGGGTTTAACTTGATCAATACCTGACGGCTATCGATTTCATAAGACAGTTTCTCAAAAAGAATCTTACTTTGCTCCATTTGAGCTGCCCCAGCAAATTGGATTGACCAAAATAAAAGGTAAAGAATACTGGCTGTTGCTGCAATCCCCACACACCACCAAAGTGCCGCAGACCATACTATAGGAATCAACAAGATCGCTGCAGGAATAAACCATACCCACCATTGCTCTTTCAATACATTAGCCAAGGCTAATCTGATATACGTCTGGGTATCCAGCTGATATTTTTTCGTTTTAACAATCATCGTTCAAAAAAATTTGTCTTTTATTTATTTTCAAACTCTCTCACATTAATCACTAATATGCTTTCAAACTAATATCTAAGCTACGGCTAGAGTGAGTCAATGCACCAACAGATATATAATCAACACCACATTTCGCTACTTCAGCGATATTTCCTTCATGAATTCCTCCAGAAGCTTCAGTTTCCACCTTTCCGTTGATCAATTGAACCGCATCTTTCATCTCCTCCGTACTCATGTTGTCCAGCATGATTCTACTGATCCCATCCACAGACAGCGCTTCTTTCACCTCGTCTAGATTACGTGTTTCTACTTCAATTGGTAACGACCTTCCTGTCTCTTCCAAATAACGTAGTGTATCCTGAACGGCAGCAGTAATTCCTCCAGCATAATCGATATGGTTATCCTTCAGCATAATCATATCATACAACCCGAAGCGATGGTTTTTTCCACCTCCAATAAAAACGGCCCATTTCTCCATAATACGGAAGTTAGGTGTTGTTTTTCGGGTATCTAATAAGGCTGCTCCTGTTCCTTCCAAAAGATTGGTCAGCTTACGCGTATGTGTAGCAATACCACTCATACGTTGCATACAGTTCAACAGCAGGCGTTCTGCGGTCAAAATGGACTGAGCACTTCCTTCCACCAGCATTGCAATATCCCCGTATTTGACTTCTGTCCCGTCTTCTATAAGGATATTTACCTGAACGGAAGGATCCACACGATGAAGAATTTTTTCTGCCATTTCGATACCGGCCAATATACCGGAATCCTTGATGATCAATCGAGCTTTCTCTACCTTATTTGCCGGTACAGATGCCAATGATGAATGATCACCATCGCCTACATCTTCTTTCAAAGCCAAGTCAATAAATTGATTGACTGCTTCCTCTGTTAAGTATTCTGGTTTCACGGATGGAAAAATAAAAAGACACACTAAAGGGTGTCTCTAATTTTGTTAATACAAAAACTATCTGTTACAGACGACCTTAATGAAGGAGCCTCCTGAAAGGCCTACCCCTCAAAATACTATCCCCAACGCCATCAGCGTTTTGAAAGCACAAAGGTATATTATTTTTTTAAACTTACCCACTTAGTGAGAGCGTCCAAAATCGAACTCCTTGATTTTTACTTTATTTTGAGAGACATCTAAGACGATATACATCATTATTCTCCCCTTTTGATGTTGATAAATCCCCATCACAAATGCAGTTTGCTCATCATATAATCCTTTTTTGAGAACCTTAAATACACCTTGAGGATATTGCTTGAAAAAACTAGATAACTGTACTGCAGCCTCTTCCGGAGTCATACTTGCACGTTGGTTCCCCATATGAATATCAACCACCTCTGCCATGTGAGGAACAATAACCTTAGGTGATTTATTCTGAAAAGCAAGATTAATATCATCCAGAAACAAATTATTGACTTCAGTATTTTGAGCCTCTAGTGATGAAGAAATAGGCAATAAGAAAATAAGTAGAAGTAATGGTTTCATTGAGGGTTATTTTACGTCGGTTTTTAATTTTTAGGCTTAGAGCTTGTTTGATACATTCTCTAAAAAAGAAAATGTGATCAGTTTACTTCGAAAAATAAACTATCACACCTTTAAATACCACAAATTTCACACCATTATACCCTATTTTCAAATAAGGTTCTTATTGACGATAAGAAACTCTTTCCTGTATACTTCGACTCAATGTCAGTTCATCAATATACTCCAATTCGCCTCCCACAGGAATTCCTCTCGCAATAGTGGTTATTTTTACGGGAAGTTCCTTAAGCTTTCGCGTAATGTAAAAGGCAGTGGTATCTGCCTCCATAGAAGCATTCAATGCAAAAATAACTTCCTGAACACCTTCTTGCTTAATCCTTTCAATCAGTGCTGGAATATTTAGTTCCTCTGGACCTATACCTTCAAGAGGAGATATTACTCCACCCAAAATGTGATATACTCCATGATAAGTTGTTGTACTTTCTATCGCCATCACATCCGTGATTCCTTCCACAATGCAAAGTACTGTCTTATCTCTACTTGGAGAAGCACATACTTGACAAAGTGTTTCTTCTGCAATATTACCACAACGCTGACAATAGCGTATTTTTTCACGAAGGTTTAGTAAAGCCGCTGATAACTTCTTCACCTCCTCAGTTTCTTGTTTCAATAGAAAAAACACCAACCTCAAGGCTGTTTTCTTTCCTATACCCGGCAACTTTGCAATCTCCTGCACTGCCTCTTCTATAAGTTTGGATGGATAGTTCAAGATCTGTAATTATTAATACCTGTCTACACAGGCCCATTTCTACGTTGCTTCTCTACTCCGCTATGCTTACAGTACTTCTGCTGAAATCCCTCGATTGCAAATCGCATTACGCATCGGAGCCAATTCATCAAATGTCCCTGTTTTCACAGCACATTTACCATTGTAATGGATAATCCAAGTACACTGTTCTGCCTGATGAGGACTATGCTCACAAACTTCAATCAAGGCGCTGATCACATGCTCAAAAGTATTCACATCATCATTAAAAACAACGAGCTCTCTATTCAACTCTTCATCAACACTAACCTCTTCTGACTCTAATACTTCAAGATCTTCTTGTGTATGCATTAACATGACTTCTAAATTATAATGGCAAATTGTTTCTATCATATCATCGATATACTAATCTCCCAATAGAAAAGAAATAAATTAAGTACAACGATGGCATGTACTAGGGTATGTAGATCGATCAATCTAAGCAATACCCAAATATTTCATAATAGTTCTACTTATTTTAGTCCAAATATACAAATTTTTCAAGCCAAAAAACGATGATTTAGTCAATTAGGGCTTTAAGTATGAAACCGATAAGGGAATTACTATCTCTATCTACCCTCTTGTTTTTTTCTATTCGTCTATGTTAAACTATGTTTCAAAAAACAAAGTTTCATAATATTATGTAAACTCAGTTATATTCGCACACCTGTACCATTGAAATAATGGGCTACTGTTCGAGTAAAAGGATACTATAATTTCATACACCAACATGAATTATTCATTTAAATTATCCACCCTATTTTTATCCTATATAGGTCTCTTAAGCATCTTCCTTTTAGGAAGTGTACTTTTTCAATTGCTGGAGAATAAGGATGAAATTTACACGCAAGAAAAAGCAATCGCTCGTCGCTTTTTACTGACGGATTTTTGCTTCTCTACAGAATCTCGCCACACTAGGCATATCAGTATGCCTGAATGGATTGCGCCATTCCAAGACTTCCCTGCTTACCACGAACACTTCCCTTCTTCCTCTTTTTTCAAACCAAACCTTGTTCCCGTTCAAGAGGATAAACCGTAAAGAAAGGGAGCCCCTTGTGGTCATCCAAGAGAAAGGAGAAAGGAGAAAGGAGAAAGGAGAAAGGAGAAAGGAGAAAGGAGAAAGGAGAAAGGAGAAAGGAGAAAGGAGAAAGGAGAAAGGAGAAAGGAGAAAGGAGAAAGGAGAAAGGAGAAAATTAAATCCCCTTTTACCTTATACCTATTACTTTTTACTTTTTTTCTCGTGTCCGGGCGACCACAAAGGACACCCATCCTTCATCCTTCAACATATATTATAGTCAACCAGAATCCCCAGCTTATGCTTAAAACATTATACCTTTTAGAATATGCCTTACGCTCTTTAGTGAGGAAATGGAAAAAATATGTTGCCCTCGTTAGCATCTACGCTATCGTTGTCGCTTTTTTTAGCTCTGTCATTTTCTTTACGTCTGCGTTGAATCGAGAAACTCAAACAGTACTGTCTGACTTACCAGAGATCTGGGTACAAAAGCTGGCAGGAGGCCGACTGGTTCCTATAGAGGAATCCTTTTTAAACGAAGTTTCTTCAGAGATCAGAGGGATTAAAAAAATTGCTCCTCGTATTTGGGGTTATAACTATGATGTAGCTACAGGGGCTGTACTTACCCTTATGGGAAGTAATGCCTCCCTACAAGACCTTGCTCTCTTAAATACACAAACTACAGAATTACGAAAAGGGGAAGCACTCTGTGGAACAGGCCTTTTGGAAATTCGAGAACTGTATGAAGGCGACCGCTTTACCCTACAAGATAGTCATGGAGAATTACAATCATTCGATATCAAAGGAAGCTTTAGCGCCAAATCTGATCTGTTAACCAAAGATCTATTGATTCTTCATCCAGACGACGCACGTATTATGCTAGGCCTATCACCGAAACAGGTCACTGACATTGGTATTGAAGTCTACAACCCAGAAGAAACTGACAACATTGCCAAAAAGATTGATATGGCTTACAGTGGTATCCGAGTCGTTACCCGAGACCAATTAAAAGCTACCTATGAAGCCTTATTCAGCTGGAGAGGAGGTATCTTTATTTATGGAGGAATTATTTCCTTACTCGCCTTTCTTATTCTGGCTTGGGAAAGAATGGCCGGTCTAGGCAATGAAGAGCAAAAAGAATTGGGAATTCTTAAAGGAATTGGTTGGGAAATTACCGATGTATTATGGGTCAAACTTTGGGAAGGAATCATTATATCCCTTACGGCCGCCCTAAGCGGAATCTTACTCGCTTTAGTCCATGTCTATATCTTTCAGGCTCCTCTACTCAAGCCCTTCCTCATTGGTTGGTCTATGATGTATCCGGCCTATGACCTTCATTTTTCACTTCAAATGGGAGATCTTGCTATTATACTAAGCGTAGCCATTATTCCTTATCTTAGTGCTACCATCATCCCTGCCTGGAAAGGAGCAATTACTGATCCGGCAGACATCATGAATGGATAGCTTTTGTTCATGGTGTTTAATTGAGCTTCGCTCGTTCATAGTGTTTAGTTGAGTACTTTGTTCATATCACCACGTGATGTATGTTAATTGAACTTAACTTATTAAAAATAGTAAAAAATCATTTTAATCCACTGAAAGCAACGATTTCAAAAAAACTCAACTAAACATTATGAACGAGCGAAGCTCAATTAAACACCATGAACAGAGTAACGAGTTTATCATCATAATCTTATCCTATGAAACAAAGTATCTCAGAAAAACTAAAAAAGATTAAAGCCATCGCCTTTGATATAGACGGCGTTCTTACTGATGGCAAAGTAATCTACCTGCAAGAAGCGCAACCAGAAAGCACCTCTACAACCAAGGAAATCAAAAACTTTAATGTAAAAGACGGCTTTATCATCGTTCAGATGAAAAAGATGGGATTTATTGTGGGAGCCATCACCGGCAGAAACTCTGCCGTTGTCAGGCATCGAAGTAAAGAATTGAACCTATCTTTTCACTATCATGGGAGTAAACGAAAAACAACCCATTATGAAGAGATCAAAAAACAATTTAATCTAAAGGATGAGGAAATCGCTTACCTGGGAGATGATATTCCTGATTTGGGTATACTGACAAAATGTGGACTGAGCTGTTCTCCAGCTGATGCTCCGGCTTATGTACGCCATCGTGTCGATTACGTTACCCAAGCTGTAGGAGGAGAAGGAGTACTGAGAGAAATTGGTGATATGATCTTAATCGCTCAAGGTAAAATGGACCAACTTATCGAGCAATATATCCATGAATAAGAAAACCATTCTAATCACCGGAAGCAACGGCCTACTAGGACAAACGCTACTTGAGTTACTAGCGGATAGCTCCCACGAAATTATAGGCTGCGGCAAAGGTCCCGATAGGTTTCAAGCAAAAGGGTATACCTATTACTCACTGGACATAAGCAAAACAGAAGATGTGAATCGCTTGTTCCAGAAAGTTCGTCCCACACATGTATTGCATACTGCCGCCCTTACTCAGGTAGACATTTGTGAAGAACATCCCAAATTGGCAGATCAGGTCAATATTCTTGGAACCCAAAATATCTGTCAGGCTGCAAAAAACATCAAAGCTCACTTACTCTATGTCTCCACTGATTTTATCTTTTCCGGAGACAAAGGAATGCTCACGGAAGATGAAAAACCTATGCCTCCCAATTACTATGGAGAAACCAAGTTAAAAGGAGAAGTAACCGTACAGCAATCCAATATACCCTGGACTATATTACGAACTGTATTAGTATATGGAGTAGTAAAAGATATGAGCCGATCTAATATTATCCTATGGGTAAAGAACAATCTTGAACAAGGTAATCCCATTAAAGTCGTCAATGATCAATGGAGAACGCCTACTTATGTAAAAGATTTGGCCAAGGGATGTTTATTGGCCTTAGAAAAAGAGGCTACGGGTATCTATCACCTTTCCGGTAAAGACTATATGACGCCTTACCAAATGGCACTAGCGACTGCCGATTACTTTAAGCTTGATAAAACACTGATTACTCCAACCAATGCACAAGAATTTAAAGAAATAGGAAAACGTCCTTTAAAAACCGGATTCAATATTCAAAAAGCCATGAGGGAATTAAGCTACGCTCCTCTTTCATTTCAGGAAGGCCTTCAAGCGATGATGGAAGATATTACTAGGTTTGAGCAACATTCCGAGAAAACGATCTAATGGGTAGTATATTAAGGTTGGTTATAACCGTCATACTGCTGATCCGCTTTGTTGAGTGGCACTACGTGCCGTTGAGTGGAGCTTCGCTCCGTTGAGATGTGCTTCGCACGTTGAGATTTTGTAGTACAGCTCCTTCTCAACGTGCGAAGCACATCTCAACGGAGCAAAGCTCCACTCAACCAGCGGCGTAAGCCGCCTCAACTGTCGGTTAATTATTCAACCTTATCTTATAGTAGCTCCCTGATCAACGCTTCATACTGAGGATACTCTTCTATTAAATCTTTCGCTGCCAACTCAAAATCCTCGAAGTCAAACCCTGGCGCTACCGTACATCCTACTAAGGCATAATCCTCCTTACCTCTATTCTTAAGGCGTGCAGCAAACCATGATCCCGCCTCCACTACCGCAAAAAAGTCTCCTTGGTCCGGATCATTACTTAATTGATGTACAAGCAGCTCTCCATTAACCTTCAGCTCATAGACCTCTAATACTGTAGTTCCTGCATAAAAGTGCCAGGCCTCATCCGATTTAATCTTATGGAAAGAAGAGTAAGCTTCTCCATCCAATAAGTAATAGATTGCGGTACTTGCAGCCCTATTCCCATTAAAGTTAGGTAAAACCGCTTGAGGCAGCTGCAAGGCACTACGATAAATCTCTCTGTAATACCCTCCTTCTGGATGGGGTTGGAGATTCAGGCGATTAACCAAAGCAGCAATGGAAGTAGATAAACTTTTTTTCTCCGACATTAGATTTTTTTCTTCTTAATGAAATGACAAAATGCTTAATCTCTACTCCAAATATATAGACAAAAAAAGTCCAACCCCATAGAGGTTGGACTTTTCCAGCTTTAACAATTAAACCAAATAATCCTTAAAAATTTTACCACTTATAAAATTTCCATATCACCTTTTGCAATTCTTATTGCGAATTGGTGATGTCACAATTATAAATGGTTTTTAAATAAAATACAATTTTTTCTGTGTATAATATACACTTTTAACAATTCATACCCTCCTACCCACTGTATACCAGCACTATATAAATGAAGCTATATTCATCATAAAATGTAGTCAAAACACTTTAAAGCAAAATTTTCGATTTAAAAGAGAGGGTTCGAGGATTTTTTTTATGGTTTAATTAATTTGCCTATTATATTGAAATGAAAGCAATTAAAGCAATGTTATGGCTGAACAAAACCGTCCTTCGTATAAGGAGCAGGAGCAACATACTTCTTCCAATCAGACGGACAATATCCTGAACAATCTCACAAAGCTGGTAGAAACCTATCTCAAGATATTTCGATTAGAGCTTCAAATGACCTTATCTGACGTGCTTACCATGATTGCACTAGTCAGTATAATCGTTCTATTTGTGACGTTAGCAGTTATTTTTATCAGTTTCGGAATCGCAGAACTCTTCAACTATTTACTTGACCTTCCTCCTTTTTGGGGATATTTTGTAGTAGCATTATTTTACCTAATCTGCTTGGGAGTGATCTTCTCCTATAGAAAGGCTATCAACAATAAGTTGTTGTCACTAATGGATTCCATCTTTGAGAGTATCACCGATAATTTTGATACTGAAAACTAATTCCAATCAAAATACCTATGAGTGAAAAAGATCAAGCACTAATCGAGGTACCTGCTATACGTCGACGATTAAAATTACAGAAGAAAGAACTAGTCGCAGAAACCAAAGAATATAAGAACGCCCTTTCCATACAGATGAAGTCTACGGTAAGAGAGGCCAAATCTACGGGTAAAAATGCGATCATTATTAGCACGGCATTGATTGGTGCATACGGTTTACTTTATCTTTTACTCTCTAATGGTAAAAAGAAAAGTAAAAAAGATAAAGAAGAGATAACGGCCGCTTATCAAGCATTACCAGACGGTCCAGAGTACCCTCCAAGGTATTATCCTGAGACCCGACAAAGAGAAGAATCTACTATTATTAGAACGATAAAAGCCAATATTGCCAACTTCTTGATCGGTATTGCCAAACAGGAACTTGCCAAAGCTATTGAAGAGTTAAAGGAACGATTCTATGAAAATCGCTAGCTTTTGTAGTTTATGAATTTGTTATGTTTGCATAATAAAAAATAAAATAAATTCAAGTTTTCCTGAACTCATTTGATATTTTTTTTTGAATTGCATTTATTTGCACCTCAGTTAATCAACTAAATTTTTAAGAAAATGTCTGAAATCGCAAAAAAAGTAACTGACATAATCGTTGAGAAACTTGGCGTTGAAGCTTCAGAGGTAACTCCTGAGGCGAGCTTTACTAACGATTTGGGAGCTGACTCTCTAGATACAGTAGAATTGATCATGGAATTCGAGAAGGAGTTCGAAATCTCTATTCCTGATGATGAAGCTGAGAGCATCACTACTGTTAGTCAAGCTATCTCTTATATCGAAGAGCACAAAGCGTAATTTTTTCGCTTTTCGATAGTCCAAGGAACTTGAAAGACCTGGTAGGTGCTGCTTGATGCGGCCTGTCAGGTCTTTTGTTCTCTTTGATGAAAGCAATTCGCCAACACTATTGCTTTCTACTTATTTACTATGAACAGAATTTTTAACTAAGCTGATAGATATATCTACAATTATGGAGTTAAAAAGAGTTGTGATTACCGGTATGGGAGCCCTTACTCCTATCGGAAATACGCTAGAAGAATATTGGGCTAACCTTGAAAAAGGGGTGAGTGGTGCTGCACCAATCACAAAATTTGATGCCTCTAAGTTTAAAACTCAATTTGCTTGTGAGGTAAAAGATCTTAACATCGGTGATTTCATCGATCGTAAAGAAGCCCGCAAAATGGACCTTTTCACTCAATATGCAATGATTGTAAGTGATGAGGCGATCAAACACTCTAAACTAGACCTTGATGCGATCAACAAAGAGCGTGTAGGGGTCATCTGGGGTTCAGGTATTGGAGGTCTAAAGACTTTCCAGGATGAAGTAATGGAGTTTGCTAAAGGAGATGGAACACCACGTTTCAATCCTTTCTTTATTCCTAAAATGATTGCTGACCTTAGTGCTGGTCACCTTTCTATCAAATATGGTTTCAAAGGACCTAACTTCGTAACCGTTTCTGCTTGTGCTTCTGCTACCAACGCTATCGTGGATGCATTCAACTACATTCGTTTGGGTAGAGCAGACATCTTCTTGACAGGTGGTTCTGAGGCTCCTGTATCTGAAGCAGGTATGGGTGGATTCAATGCGCTAAAAGCACTTTCTACTCGTAATGACGATCCTTCTACAGCTTCCAGACCATTCGATCAGGATAGAGATGGATTCGTAATGGGAGAAGGTGGTGCTGCACTTATTCTTGAAGAACTAGAGCACGCGAAAGCTAGAGGCGCTAAGATCTATGGTGAGATCATTGGTGGTGGTATGTCTGCAGACGCTTATCACCTTACAGCTCCACATCCTGAAGGAGAAGGTAGCTCTCGCGTAATGCAAGATGCATTGAATGACGCAGGAATTACTGCTGAAGAGGTAGATTATATCAACGTTCACGGTACTTCTACTCCACTGGGTGATATTGGTGAGATCAATGCGATCAAAAAGGTATTTGGTGAGCATGCCTATAACCTTAACATCAGTTCTACAAAGTCTATGACTGGACACCTTCTAGGTGCTGCAGGTGCGGTAGAGGCAGTGGCTAGTGTTTTGGCATTGGAAAAAGGAATTATTCCTCCAACCATCAATAACACTACACCGGATGAAAAGCTTGATCCTAAACTAAACTGTACCTTCAACGAGGCACAGAAGAAAGAGGTGAAAGTAGCCATGAGTAATACCTTTGGTTTCGGTGGACACAACTTCTGTATCCTAATGAAAAAATACGAAGGGTAATCATCTCATTTTGATTATTCTTTTATGATTTATACTAAAAGAGGCTTACGAAAGTAAGCCTCTTTTGTTCTTTTTTATTATAGTACTATTCTTTTTAGTAAATTTACCCTGTTGGATAGTTATCGTTATATTACATCTCGATATGCTTTTGCTTCACCGAGGGGTATTACATATGTCCAAACACCTATAAATCAAAACAAAATCAACAACTTACCTTGAGATTTCTATTACGCTGGTTTACCAAGTATTCTGACAAGGACAAGGAGCTGTCCAATGCAGTGAAACACATGATTGGTGTAAAGCCTTATAATATAAGGTTATACCGTTTGGCTATGCAGCATAGTTCTGTAGCGGCAGAAAGTGATAATGTCAAAGGATTTAAAGAATCGAACGAACGCCTGGAATACCTTGGTGACGCTATATTAGGAGCTGTTGTTGCCGAATATCTCTTCAAAAAATACCCCTACAAGGATGAAGGCTTTTTGACTGAAGTAAGATCTAGAATTGTCAATAGAGAATCTCTCAACAGGCTAGCATTCAAGATAGGGCTAAATAAATTTGTAGAATACGAAGGAAAAAGACACTCTGCTCAAAGTCATAAATCCATTTATGGAGATGCGATGGAAGCGTTTTTAGGAGCTGTATACCTGGACAAAGGCTTTAAATTTTCTCGCACGTATATCATCAATAACCTCTTGCAACAGCATTATGACATTGATGAAGTCGTAGAAACCAATACCAACTACAAGAGTTTAATTATTGAATGGGCTCAAAAAAATGGTCATTCGGTGGAATTTGCTATTTCTAAACCTGGAGGGGGAAAATCCAATAAACAATTTAAGGTAAACTTGGTGGTCGATGGTGAGATAATGGCTACAGGAAGTGGCTATAGCAAGAAAAAAGCGGAACAAGACGCTGCCAGAAAGACTTGTGATATACTTGATGTTTCTTAATGTAACTGACATTAAGAACGAAACGTTATTGAATCATTCCGAGACATAGTGTCTTTGGAATTGAAGTAAGGGCGACCATAAGAGTCGCCCTTACTTTATTCTTCTTAATTATGTCCGGGAAATCACAAGAGTCACCCTTGCTTATTTCAACATCTTTTGCTTCAATTCCTCTACCACATTAAAAACGATCGGACATGTTAAAGTATTCTTATAATGTAATGACGGTCGCTTTGTAAACCCTCTGTTTTGGGTGTGAGGGTATTCCCGACATGCTTTAGGACGAGCTTCATAGATACTGCAATAGTTGTCAGCCCCTAGAAAAGGACAAGGCTGGGATTTCATCACATAATCTCCTTCGTGATCAACCAAAAGATATGCTTCTACCACTTCCGTGGGTTTCATTCTCAACTCCTTCGCAATACGCTTCACATCTGTCTGGGTCACTACTGGACTAATCGTCTTACAGCAATTAGCGCAACTTAAGCAGTCCACTTGGGACACTACTTCCTCATCGGCTTCATTCACCCAACGATCAATTTGCCCTGCCTGCTTGCTCTTCTTTAACCTTTTCAGAAAGTTCTGATTTTCCTTCGCTTTCTCTTTGGCTTGGCTTTGCCATTTATTAATCAAATCCATTCGCTTTCCACTTTATCCTTCTCGAAAGAATCCTTGCTTCTCTTCCTCTTTAAACTCCTCTAGCGTCAAAGAAGTCCCATCAAACACTCCATAAGTGCAATGATGTACCCACTCCCCTATATTCATGTATATGGCCCTTTTATCTACTTCAAGTTCTAGTGGTAAGTGTCTATGCCCAAAGATATAATAATCCCTTGGTTTGATCGCTTGCTGCTCTTTACTATACACCC
The DNA here is from genome assembly GCF_039543525.1 of Algivirga pacifica. Lineage (NCBI taxonomy): Bacteria > Pseudomonadati > Bacteroidota > Cytophagia > Cytophagales > Flammeovirgaceae > Algivirga > Algivirga pacifica. The sequence goes on along the minus strand of NZ_BAABJX010000018.1, from coordinate 16,055 downwards.
ATAACCACTCTTGCTCTTTTCCCAGAAACTCCTCTCCATCTTCTTCATTACTTGCACGACTACTGCGAGACCAGGCATTGGCAATTCCCAAACCAATATTGGGGTGCAATACACCAAAAAGCCATTGGCAAACCTTATTAGAAAAAACACGCTTAAGCATCTTATACTTGTAATCTCCAGGTCCCAAGCCATCACCATGCCCCAGATAAAATAGTTTTTCTCCTATACTTATATCAATGGGTTCTCGGATAATCTCAATTCCTAACTCCTTCGTGAAGTAATCAAACATCCACATATCATGATTACCGGTGAAGAATGTAATTGGAATCCCCTGATCAGTCAATTCTGCTAATTTTCCTTGAAAACGAATAAACCCTTTGGGAATAACCGTTGCGAACTCAAACCAAAAGTCAAACAAATCTCCCATCAGAAAGATATGAGCAGCATCCTGCTTAACCTCATCCAACCAACGGACAATCTTGTCTTCCCGTTTTCGGCTTGATTCAAAGTTGGGGGTTCCTAAGTGAAAATCAGAAGCAAAGTATACTTTCTTTCCTTCTGTTAATGCTATTGATGATTGCATGCAAAAAATGATTACGCAACTATAAAGAGTATAACACAAAAAGCCAACAAGCAATCGAAGTGCTTGTCGGCTTAACTGTATCGTATGTTCATCATTCAGACTCCTCAAAGAGTAGATTAGAATCTTCTCTCTTTTACTTTCGCAGCCTTACCTTGACGACCTCTTAGATAGAACAATCTTGCTCTTCTAACTTTACCTCTTCTCAACACTTCGATCTTGTCGATGCTTGGTGAGTTAAGAGGGAAAATTCTTTCAACACCAACGCCGTTAGAAATCTTTCTTACAGTGAAAGTCTCTCCCAATCTACCTTGGTTTCTTCTTTGAATTACAGTTCCTTGGAACTGCTGAATTCTCTCCTTTTCACCCTCTTTAATCTTTACGTATACGTCGATTGTATCTCCAGCGCTGAAGTCAGGGTGCTTTGTAAGTCCCTCTACAAAGTCCTTCTCGACCTTTTTGATTAACTCGCTCATTTTATTGCTGTATTTTATTATTTCAAAAATTCGGACTGCAAATATAGTAATTTATATATAAATACTAAACTTATCTACCTGAATAAATTACAGTTATGGATATATAAGCAGTCGATAGCCTATAAATCGTGCAAATTTACAATAATAATTGATTAAATGAGGTGTTATGATCCAACATTTTCAAGAAAAAATCTATCTGCACAAAAAATAAATCAGTGATTAGTGTCAAACACTAACCACTGACTCATAATTACAAACCAAAAGCTTCTTTGATTGTCCCTACGTAATCCAGTTTCTCCCAGGTAAAGAACTCTACCTCTACCGCTTCTTTCGCTCTTACTTCCACTTTCTTACCGTCTCTTTCTTCAATATCTACATGGTTAAGCTCTACGGTACCAGTGTAAGGCTCTCTACCCATATGTCCGTAAGCCGCCGTAGGAAGGAAAATAGGGTTTCTAAGTCCCAATCGCTCTACGATCGCCTTAGGTCTCATATCAAACAACTCAGAAATCTTTCTTCCGATTTCGGAATCCGTCAAGTCGACCTTAGCCGTCCCATACGTGTTTACTAACAAAGATACAGGAGCTGATACACCAATTGCATAAGCCACTTGCACCAAAGCCTCATCAGCCAATCCTGCTGCTACAATATTCTTAGCGATATGTCTTGCCGCATATGCTGCTGAACGGTCCACTTTAGAGGCATCTTTTCCAGAGAAAGCACCTCCACCATGAGCACCTTTACCACCATAAGTATCTACGATGATTTTTCTACCTGTTAATCCAGCATCTCCATGAGGACCTCCAATCACAAACTTACCTGTTGGGTTGATGTGATAAATGGTATCCTCTTTTAATAGATGCGCAGGGATCTCCGCTTTAATAACGTGCTCAATCACATCCTCACGAATCTTATCCAACATCTCTTGCTCTTCAGCAAAACCATCGTGCTGTGTCGATACTACGATCGTGTGCACTTTCAATGGCTCTCCGGCATCAGAGTATTCAATCGTCACCTGTGCCTTGGCATCTGGACGAAGGTACGACATCAATTCAGGCTGCTCTTTTCTAATCTCTGCCAAGCGCTTCACCAAACGGTGAGAGAAAGCCAAAGCCATTGGCATATATTCTTTTGTTTCGTTAGTCGCATAACCAAACATCATTCCCTGATCTCCGGCACCTTGCTCCTTATCAACCCCCTCTCCTTCATTAACTCCTTGAGCAATATCTGGGGATTGGCTATGTACCGCTACCTGTACTCCACAAGAATCTGCAGAAAACTGATAACCGTCCTTGTTGTATCCGATCTTAGCAATCGTATCTCGAACGATATCTGGAATTTCTACATAAGCTTTTGTCGTGATTTCTCCTGCAACAACGGCCAAACCTGTAGTCACCAGTGTTTCACAAGCTACACGAGAATAAGGATCTTGAGTAAGCATTGCATCCAAGATCGCATCGGATATTTGGTCTGCAATTTTATCTGGGTGTCCTTCTGAAACAGATTCTGATGTAAATAAATATGACATACTCTAATTTGAAGTTGCTTGCCTACACCGGCAAATGAATAATAATTAAAACCTTAATGGAGTACTTCTCTCAAAGCACCAATAATCGACTCCAGAGTACCTAAACCAATAAGTACCTGAACTGTTTGGGCATATAAACAAAAATGCACCATTAATTCTCTCCTAAGGCCTTGTTTACCTTGAAGAAACATTTGCTATCCAGAAAATTTTGAGAGATATGTATGAAGGAAGGATTCTTCACTCATCTTTTCCCAAAGCTATAGTGTACTTTGAGATGGGAGTTAGCACCTTGATTGACAGGTTGCTAAGACTTCATAGGGCCCATTCCCTCGGTCTTTCTTGATAAGCAAAGGCAAAATTATTCATTTCTCAACGAAATACCAAAAAACAAAAGAGCTCTGTTTCATTACTTCATAAAAAAACGAAGATCATTCAAAGGTATGCAAACGTTGAAGGAGAAAGGAGAAAGGAGAAAGGAGAAAGGAGAAAGGAGAAAGGAGAAAGGAGAAAGGAGAAAGGAGAAAGGAGAAAGGAGAAATTTAATTATTTCTTACCTTATACTTTCTACCGATTACCATTTTTCCTTTCTCCTTCAATTAAAATACACAATAGGTTTTCACGTCAGAAGCTGTGATCTCTTCTCCACTCATAATCATCAAGCGCTCCACAACATTTCGTAGCTCACGGATATTACCCGTCCAATCATGTTGTTTTAGCTGCTCAATAGCCTCTGCTGTAATTTTCTTCTTTGGCTTTCCATATTCTCCACCTAGGTCAGTCAAGAATTTATCCACCAATAAAGGAATATCCTCTTTTCTGTCATTTAGGGCCGGCACCTTGATCACCATAACACTCAAACGGTGGTACAAATCTTCACGGAACTTATTTTCCGCAATCATCTGCTTCAAGTCCTTATTGGTTGCTGCCACGACTCTTACATCTACTTTAATGTCCTTGTCACTACCTACCCTGGTAATCTTATGCTCCTGAAGAGCTCTCAATACTTTCGCTTGGGCCGAAAGACTCATATCTCCAATCTCATCCAAGAATAATGTCCCTCCATTGGCTTGCTCAAACTTCCCAATACGCTGCTTATGTGCAGAAGTAAAAGCTCCTTTCTCGTGACCAAAAAGCTCACTCTCTATCAACTCTGAAGGAATGGCCGCACAGTTCACCTCTACAAAGGCTTGCTCCGAACGACTACTTTTTCCATGTATCCAGCGTGCCACCAGTTCTTTACCAGCACCATTAGGTCCTAATATCATTACACGAGCATCTGTAGGAGCTACCTTATTGATCGTGTCCTTCATATGGTTCACGGCCTTAGATTCTCCAACAATGTCATGTTGCTTATTGATCTTAACCTTAATCTCCTTTACCTCTTTGACCAGGTCCTCATTCTCCTCTACGAGTTTTGATTTATCCAATCCATTTCGAACAGCCAATAATAAGCGGTTCAATTCCGGTGGTTTAGATATAAAATCAAAAGCTCCCTTCTTGGTGGCATCTACTGCCATATCAATATTGGCATGGGCAGAAATCATTATAAATTGTGTCTTACGCAGGATCTGCATCTCCTTCGCTTTCTCCAACACCTCTATCCCATTCATCTTTGGCATTTTTACATCACATAATGCCAAATCATAATCCGACACTATTAGTTTCTCTAATGCTTCCTCTCCATCTTTTGCTTCTCCCACCTCATAATCTTCAAACTCCAAGATCTCTTTTAGGGTTGAACGTATGGTCCTGTCGTCGTCGATGATAATGATTTTCGATTTATTACTCTTGCCCATAGATTATTATTTGTTAGTAGACCAATGACTTGGCCCTCAATGATACATCTCTGCTTATCTCTTTAGAAATAAATGACTTCCTAAGAGACCTACACAAATATAAGGCCTATTGCGGGGGGTTCTATATTGAGAAGAGCAGATGATTGTTATAAAATGGTAAAATTAAGTTTTCACATACTGTGGTAACTATGTTCATCATGTTTAACTGAGCTTCGCTCGTTCATAATGTTTAGTTGAAATTTAATACTTGGTATCGAGTTGAGACAATTTATTGTATAAACTCAACTTTGTAAAAGTATTAATTTATCTCAGGGAGTCAATAAGCCACATGAGCGGCCAAAGATTCAACTAAACATTATGAACGAGCGAAGCTCAACCTAAACATCATGAACAAAAAAACCTCTCATCGCGAACGACAAGAGGTTTCTTTAAATAACAAGTCGATAAGCCGAGTTCTGTCACTCCCAAAGGAGCGTCTTATCATTTATCTAGGCCATATGATCGCTCATAGGCTCCATCAACCTACCCATCTCACCCGTTTGCCGGTGGCAAACGACAAGGCGAGCAACCTTGCCTGAATACTCATAAAGTGAGACCTATTTGGTTTTTCACCTCGTAAGGTTTACCCTGCCACCACTGTCACCAGCAGCGCGGTGAGCTCTTACCTCACCATTTCACCCTTACCCCTAAGGGCGGTATATTTTCTGTGGCACTTTCTGTCACCTGTTCCCAGGTGCCTTCCCGTTAGGAAGTACGATGCTCTCCGGTGCTCGGACTTTCCTCTCCTGAATAAATTCAGCAGCGATAAGATGACTTGCGTTTCAAAATTACGCTTTTTTGCACAGTTATTGAACAACCCTTCCTATCTTTGTATAAATTTTTTAGTACGGGATAATGTTTTACCAAGATGAAAGCCAGCTTAATCCCTGTACATCAAGCTCTACCATCAAAAAATATACGTCATGCGTCATAGTGTATTGATCCTATTATTCTTTCTATCCTCTCTCTCTTTGGGAATGTCACAAACCCCCGCCATTTCCTTTGAACAAGACAGTGTTTATCTAGGAGATATCCCATTGTCAGATAGCAGTATTACCCATACTTTCCGGTTTACCTCTATGACCTACGCTCCAGTATCTATTCGTTCAGTATCTACTGACTGTGCTTGTACTGTAGCCTCTTTCAATAAAGAGAAACTAAAAAAAGGAGAGAGCGGGGAAATTACCGTTGAATTTTCACCTTATAAGGCAGGAGCATTCAATAAAAAATTTAAAGTCCGCATTGAGGAACTCAATCAAACAAAAGAGCTAACCATAGCAGGATATATTACACCACAACACATTTCTATAGAAACCAAGTACCCTTATAAAAAGGGACCACTTCGTTTACAGAACAAAATTGTCAGCCTAGGCACTATCTATAGTCAAGGAATAATCAAAAAGCAGTTGTACTTGTACAACGATAGTGATAAAGATATACTTTTTAATAAAGCACCTCTTTCTCCAAATCATATAGGTGTTACCTTCGAAGGTAAGCCGATGATCAAAGCCAAAAGTGAAGGTAGTGTACAACTATTTTACGATCCAGCTGCCAGAAACCATATGGGATTTACTCAGGATACCGTAGTTTTTTATACCAATGACAGTACGCTAAAGAAATTATCTCTTCCAATTACAGCGTCTATTGTTTACGCTCCATCTCCAGATGAGTTACTCAAACCCCATAAGCCACAAGTTCGTATTGTAGACGAGTATATTAAATTGGGAAAAATCAACCTTGACTCTTATCGCATTGTAAATGTTAGGGTATTAAATCAAGGTGCTGCTCCTTTGACGATTCAAAATGTAGAAACCAGTCCAGGAGCAGAAGTCATGACCATAGAAGAAACTACGGTACGCCCTATGCAAACGGTCAACATCAATATAAAGCTATTACCCACTACCTATAGAGGAGAGGTAAGAACAACTATTACGATATTTACAAACGATCCTGAGAAGCCTATCTCGCAAGCTGTGATTGTCGCATACTCACTATAAAAAATAAGCAAGACATGCGTGAGCATGTCTTGCTTATTTTAATATAGCGCAACCCACCACGCATCGCAGACACTGCTTTTCTGCACAATACTTTTTATAGAGTTGCAAGTAAGCCTGCACATCAAAGGCATTCTCTACCTTCAATCCCATCTCTTTCCATAACCTGATATACTTATTATCCTCTGGGGGTAAACTTTCTAAAAGCTGAATTCCCTGCTCCATACATCGTTCATTTCCCTGATACTGTCCATAGGCCACCAAGAGAGGTACTACTCCATTGGCCGCAATTCTAGCTTTCATGGTTACACTAATTTTACCCGTACCCTTTTTACGTACTTTCCCAAAATGATAATGTGTCTGCCAATATGAAGGTACCTCCACATCCAACAATGCTTTAATATCCTGAAACTTGCTACTAAGCATACATTCCTGAAATAAATGATCTTTCTGAGTAATCAACCCTATCAGCTGTGCTATACGAACAGTCGGTAAAGAGGGAGTACGCATTCTCCCTTGTTGCCATATTACAGGGCTTAAGGCTGGAGAAAGTTTATACTTATGAAACAAGTACTGATGCTCCCTGATGAGCTTTTGAGCATAGGCTTGCTCCTGACAAGGCAACAGTAACCCAGATTGACCAAAATACAACGCCTCCAATTGCATTTCATTTTCTTTCAATTTTTTCACTGCCTGAAAAGGCACCCTTTTAGAGAGTTCTACAAAAGGTTCCTGATTCAAAGGAGCTCCCAAGCTCTTTCCCAATACCCATAGAGCTACCTGCTCCCAATCCCCATGACAATATTCTTTTAGAAGATGTATTTGATTTGCCTTTTCTTCCAATCGCTCAATCAATACTCGCTCTTTCATGGAGGTCCACAAAATCTCAGGAACTTCCTGACAAAGGTACTCGCAAGGAATGGCCTGATCTTGCTGCATCCTTTCATATTTCTGAAACAATGACAAAGGGATTTTTCCTTTTAACTCTACCGTAGCAATTTCACTGCCCTCCATACGATATACCGAGCGATCAGCTTCCCAAACGACATGAAGAACCACATTATCGTAAGCTTCATCCTCCTGATGCTGATGCTTGTACCAATCAGAGGCTTGCACATGAATTTCTACATGTCCATGCCATTCCATCTCCCCTATCAATATTTTTGCATTAAAAAAATCCGGTCCGGCATTCGTATTATATATCCCTGGGTATATCACACTCACACTTTCTCCCTTTACAGTAAAGAGGTGTTGGTGCTCAAAATATTGTAATCGCCATATATAATGAAAAAACATCTCTTGCATATCACTCTTGGGTTCTTTGAATAATTAGATGATTGCAAGGTGGGTTGTCGTAAGCTTATATATAAAGCTCGGAGTTAATAAATGTTCATGATGTTTAATTGAGCTTCGCTCGTTCATAATGTTTAGTTGAATCACTCAATTTCACCTTCGGTGACTACTATATAGCCTGTGAATCGAGTTGATATGTTGTATGAATGTGATATACATAAACCAACACGTCACGTAATGGAGCTTTGCTCCATTACGTGATTCAACTAAACATTATGAACGAGCGAAGCTCAATTAAACACCATGAACAAAAAAGCCACTGAAGGTTGCCCTCCAGTGGCTTAATATAATAAGGTATGTTACCTTCTTATTTCGCTGCAGCAAATTTCTCTGCTACTTTAGCCCAATCAATTACATTGAAGAATGCTGCAATGTAATCAGGTCTCTTATTCTGGTAGTTTAGGTAATATGCATGCTCCCAAACATCCAATCCTAGGATAGGAGTACCTTCACAACCTGCATCTTTCATTAGAGGGTTGTCTTGGTTAGGAGTAGAGCATACTTCCAACTTACCATCTTTTACACAAAGCCAAGCCCAACCAGAACCAAATCTTGTTGCTGCTGCCTTTGAGAACTCTTCCTTAAACTTGTCGAAAGAACCAAATGCTGCGTCAATCGCCGCTGCCAAGTCACCTGTTGGGTTTCCACCGCCGTTAGGGCTCATGATTTCCCAAAACAAGTTGTGGTTATAAAAACCACCACCGTTATTTCTTACTGCTGCTGAAAGCTCACCACCCAAGATTTCTTCGATTGTCTTACCTTCCAAGTCGCTTCCTTCAATCGCAGCGTTCAGGTTAGTGGTATATGCATTGTGGTGCTTACTGTGGTGAATTTCCATTGTTTTTGCATCGATATGCGGCTCTAGTGCATCGTATGCATACGGTAGTTTTGGTAACTCAAATGCCATGATATTATTCTACTTTTTAATGATTAAAATTAATAGATATCAAAATCTATATAGTCCTACTAACTTAACAAAAAAACCAGTATAGGGTTATAAATATGATAGATTAATCTAAAATTGTTCAAGGTACCTTTATTAAGAAAAATTCAACTTTTAGAAGAGCATTTTGTATTAATCTATTAGTTATCAATAGTAAAAGGGAAAGTTATTTAGTATTTTTGCGCAACTTTTCAACTAAGTTATGCATATAACTCAGGATACACATATAAGCTAAATTTACATAACAGATGATACACACCTTTGTCGGAAATCTCGGGCACTCCCTGATTATTATCGCTTTCGTGTCTGCTATTTTATCCGCTATTGCGTATTGGATATCTTCCAAAAAGACGCAAACGCAAGAAAATAAGAGCTGGAAGCTTCTGGGTAGAGCGGCCTTTATCACACATGGCATGGCAGTCATTGGCGTGGTACTATCCCTATTCTACATTATTTACAATCATTATTATGAATATCATTATGCCTGGAGCCATTCTTCGAATAACCTCCCGGTAGAATTTATGATTTCTTGTTTCTGGGAAGGACAAGAAGGTAGTTTCCTGTTGTGGATTTTCTGGCATGTACTGATTGGCGGTATCCTGATTAAAACAGCAAAAAGCTGGGAGTCCAATGTGATGTACATCTTTGCAGCGGTGCAAGCATTCTTGGTTTCCATGATTCTGGGTGTTGACCCTTGGATTGGGATGAATATTGGTAGTGATCCTTTTATTCTTCTAAGAGATGCAATCAGCGCTCCTATCTTTGAGAGTAACCCGAACTTCGTTCCAAATGATGGTACTGGCTTAAATGCTTTATTGCAAAACTACTGGATGGTCATTCACCCTCCTACCTTGTTTTTGGGATTTGCCTTAACCTTGGTTCCTTTTGCTTTTGTTATTGCAGGTATTCAAACAGGACGCTATAAAGAATGGATTGCTCCAACATTATACTGGTCTTCTATTGCGGCATTGGTCTTGGGCCTAGGTATTATGATGGGGGCTTACTGGGCTTATGAAACCTTAAACTTTGGTGGATATTGGAACTGGGATCCTGTGGAAAATGCTTCCTTGGTTCCTTGGCTTATCTTAGTTGCAGCGGTTCACATTATGATTGTGTTCCGTAAAAATGGAACAGGCCTGAAGGCTGCCATGATCCTAGCGGTAACTACCTTCTTATTGGTACTGTACTCTACCTTCCTAACCAGAAGTGGTATTTTGGGCGAGTCTTCCGTACACTCCTTTACGGATTTGGGTCTATCAGGACAGCTGATGATTTACCTATTTGCCTTTATCATTCTGGCAATTGTAATTTTCGTAAAACATTGGAACAAGATCCCTGAGAAAGAAACAGACTCCTCTGCTTATTCTAGTGAGTTCTGGATCTTTATTGGCGCTACGGTACTAAGTTTATCTGCTTTTCAGATTATTTTCCCTACCTCTATTCCGGTATTCAATGCAATTCTGAATGGTTTGGGAATGGATTCCAATATTGCTCCTCCAACCGATCAGGTAGCTTTCTATACGAAGTTCCAATTATGGTTTGGAATGAGTATTGCAATCCTTTCGGGAACAGCACAGTTCTTCTTCTGGAAGCGTGTAAATGACCTGAAGACCTTAAGAACAGAAATCAGCATTCCACTGGCAATTGCCTTAATGCTTACCGCTATTATTATTAACGTAGTCAAAGTATATACTTTCTCATATATCTTGTTATTAACAGCCGGTATTTTCTCTGTAGTTTCTAACGGTAGAATTCTATTCAAACTGTTTAAAACTAATGTGAAACTATCCGGAGGAGCGGTGACTCACATCGGTATAGCACTAATGCTTATAGGTATTCTATTTTCTTCAGGATACGAAAAAATTATCTCTATCAACTACGAGGGACGTATCTACAATTCAGAATTTCCTGAAGAGATGAATAAAGAGAATTTATTGTTGTTCAGAAGTCAACCAAAGCGTATGATGGAGTATACCCTAACCTATAAGGGGCCACGCATGACTTCTAAAGACATTCCTGGATATTTCGATAGAGAACTATTAATGTTCTTCAGTGATCCATACCGAGCGATTGCTAAAGAAAATATTGCTGTGAATGGAGAAACTTATGTCTTAGCAGGAGATACTATCCACATCTATAATGAAAATATCTACTACGAGATAGAGTATAAAAAGGATAACGGAGACGTATTTACTCTCTATCCACGTATTCAAGATAATGAGCAAATGGGGCTAGTGCCTTCTCCTGATATCGTTTCTTATTGGCACGGTGATTTGTACACACACATTACTAACTTGGCTGCTGATGATGAAACTATTGAATGGAGCCAAGCAGAGCAACATCAAGCGCATATTGGAGACACCTTATTACTGCATGATTTCTATGTGGTACTGGATGGTATTACACCTATGAAGAAAGTACCAGGGGTAAATCTTGGAGAACAAGACGTAGCCATTAAGTTTAATCTAAGAGTGTTAGGAACAACAGAAGAAATTAGCCCAATCTATATGATTAGAGATAATTCTTTTGCCGCTAACCCTGAAGTTACCAATAGAAATCTTGGTCTAAAAGTAAGTGTTAATCATATCAACCCTGAAGAAGAGGTTTTCACATTTGATGTACAAACCACCCAGAAAGACTGGATTATTCTTAAGGCGATTGAAAAACCTTATATTGGATTTCTTTGGATTGGTACTATCGTGATGTGTATTGGTTTTGGTATTGTGACTGTAAGACGTTACAAAGAATTCAACCAACAAGAAGAAAAAACGGCTAAGCAAAAAGAAACTATATCAGCATAATTAACCTTACTGCTGTATAATATATATTATTGTAGCCCCACTCCCACGGAGTGGGGCTATGTTTAATAATGAATTTATTGGACAATAGTCTATTCAGGCTCATTATCCTTAAAACAATATGAAAAAAGAAGATTGCTTTGAACTGGGGGTTATCTCCAGAACACATGGGTTAAACGGAGAAGTTATTTTTAACTTGGACGTAGACAGCCCTTCAAACTACGAAGAAATGGATACCGTTTTTATGGAAGAGCAGGGACAACTTGTTCCTCTTTTTATAGAAAGTATCTCTGCCAATAAAAATCGCTTTATTGTAGCACTTGAAGATATCGAAACGGTTGAAGAAGCTGAAAAGCTCAAAGGAGCTAAGCTATACCTTCCTTTGGAAGTACTTCCCGAACTGGAAGAAGGACAGTTCTACTATCACGATATTATTGACTATACCATTATAGATCAGAATCTAGGTGAACTGGGACATGTTGCCACGATCTATGCCAATACCAACTCTCAGGATTTATTGGCGATGAAATATAAAGGAAAAGAAGTCTTAATCCCTATGGCTGAAGATATTGTCATTCGTGCCAACCACGAAACCAAAACGATGGAGGTCAATCTACCAGAAGGATTATTAGATATTTATTTAGAAGATTAAATTTTAATATAGAGCGTAAAGTATCCTACTTTGCGCTTTATATATTATAATACTATATGAATTTTGAACAACTGGGAGTCATCACTCCGATTATAAAAGCACTGGAAGAAAAGAATTATCAATCTCCCACACCTATTCAAGCACAAGCCATTCCTCTTATCCTCAATCGTCATGACCTATTAGGTTGTGCACAAACTGGTACAGGAAAAACGGCAGCCTTTTCTATTCCAATCATTCAACTCATTCACGAAAGAGAAGGGGACAAAAATTACAGACCCAAGATTAGGGCCTTGATTGTCACACCAACCAGAGAACTAGCAATCCAAATTGATGAAAATATCAAGGCATACAGCAAACACACCAATTTAAAGCATGCCGTTATTTTTGGAGGAGTAAAGCAAGGAAAGCAAGTTGAAGAACTTCGTAGAGGAGTACATATCCTCGTCGCTACTCCGGGACGTCTACTTGACTTGGAGCAACAAGGATTTATTTCCCTGAAAGATATTAAGCTATTTGTACTGGATGAAGCCGACCGTATGCTGGACATGGGTTTTATTCATGATATCAAAAAGCTTCTCAAGCTTTTACCGACAAAAAGACAATCGTTGTTTTTCTCGGCAACCATGCCGAAGAATATTATCGACTTGTCGAAAACGATCTTGAACAATCCCAAGAAAGTAGAAGTCACCCCCGTATCTTCTACCGCTGAAACCATACAGCAATACGTCTATTATACCAATAAGAAAAGTAAGAATGACCTACTGACTCATATTATTGAGAAGGAAGAAATGGAGCAGGTATTACTTTTCTCTCGTACCAAACATGGAGCAGACCGTATTGTCCGCACACTAAAGAAGAAGAATATCTCTGCTGCAGCCATTCACGGTGATAAGAGTCAGCCACAACGACAAAAAGCCTTGAATAACTTTAAAAGTGGAAGTATTCAGGTTCTCGTAGCCACCGATATTGCTGCCAGAGGAATTGATATTGATAAGCTACGCTATGTCATTAATTATGATATTCCGAATATTTCCGAGACCTATGTACACCGTATCGGTCGTTCTGGAAGAGCTGGAGAAGAAGGTATTGCGATCTCTCTCTGTGAACCAGAGGAAAATACCTATGTGAAGGATATCGAAAAACTGACAGGACAAAAATTGACCGTAGTAAAAGAGCATCCTTTTCCACAGACAGATAAACCAATGACAGCTTCAGAAAAGAAAGAGGCTGAAAAGGAGAAAAACCGTAGGAAACAGGAGTTTTTTGCGAATAGAAAGAAAAATAGAGATAAGCAGAAAAGACGATAGTTATAATCTGTTACTAAAACTACCTAAAAAGCAAGTTAGTAATAGACACTGGTCGTAGCGTGGATGCTACGACCTATTTATCATCTATTTCATTAAACGTCCACCCTCAAGTCAACAACAAATAGATCTAAACGAATCTATTCAAAGTCTCCTCTACTTCCCTATAATATCCCATCCCAAACAAATTTACATGGACCATCAAAGGGTATAAATTGTAAATAGCCACCCTCCCCTCAAATCCAGAAGCAATAGGAAATACCTCCCCATAAGCTTCATAAAATCGCTCAGAAAATCCTCCAAACAACTTCGTAAACGCTAGTTCCATTTCCCGATGTCCATAATATACTGCGGGATCATATAAACAAGCTTTTTGCCCATTCGTAGGCATACAATTTCCACTCCATAAGTCTCCATGTAATAAAGCAGGATTTTCATCTGGAAATACTCCCTCCAATACCTTGGACAATCCACTTACTTTAAGCAAAGTGCTTTCTGCTAAAAATCCTTTTTTCACTGCCAATTGAAACTGTCGAAATAAGCGCTCTTCCATAAAAAAATCTAGCCAAGTACTATGTTGTCGGTTACTTTGTGGAAGTGCCCCTATATAGTTGTTTACTTCTAAGCCAAATGTAGATTGTGCATGTAGATGCAGTTCTGCTAGCCCTCTCCCTAGATTATCGAAAAATACTTCATTTTTGCCTTTTGTAGAAGGTAAGACATACTCCATCACAAATGTAGGAATACCTTGATGTTCTCCTACAAAATACACTTCAGGAATTACTAATCCTTGTACCTTTTGTCGTAACAGTTGGAGTCCCTGCTGTTCCTTCTCAAAAAAATCAAGAGACTGGTCTGGGTTGGTTTTAACAAAAAACTGTCGCTTATTAACCTCGACCAAAACTGTTTCATTAATACAGCCACCTCCGATAGAGTGAATCGATAAGTCATATGCCGTAGTCTGAAGTTTTTCTTGTAAGAGAGATGGGTAGAAATCTGAACTCATTTTTTACAATACTCTTAGATTAATTAACATCTACAGTCAATAAAGCGTATTAAAATAAATTATCCCTTGTACAACTAATAGCTCTACAAGGGATCTATTTATGAAAAGTCAGAATGATTTAACATTATATCTAATCATTATTTTAACTCTATTCCTACTACAGCTTTAAAGCTACTGATAGATGAAGAGTAGTAATAGGTCTCTTTTATAAGCTTTTTACTAGGCAAAATCATATTATATCCCCCTTCATAGCGTAACCCTGTAAATAACGTTAATCGACTGTTTAATACTTTCTTTAATCCTATTTCCCCTCCATAAGACCAAGCATTTACTTTTAACTTTACTGGTTCAATTTCTGAAGTCTGAACAACATCTCCATAGGTCACAGTTCTTGTAAGATTAAAAGTACTTTCAGAAGATTCTTGATATAAATAAACCCCAGAAATCCTAAAATAGGGTTTCCATGCATTATGAGAAAGTTCATATTGTAACCCAAATGGCACTTTCCATCTAGATAAATGAACACTTACATCATAGTGTTCAATATATGATGACTTCTTCATCTCTTTAGTATAATCAAAACCCAATCTATCATACTCCAAAGCTAATATCATATAAATACGCTCAGAAAGAGCAGGAGCCCCTATTTTCATATACCCACCTATATACATATTTAAATCATTCGCCTTCCCTTTCAATTCAAAAGAGTCTGCATCATCATTAGATACAGAAAGCATAGAGAAACCTCCTATAGTATATAAACCTCCAGCTATAGTTACTGAAGAGATTTTTTTAGATGACTTCGTATCATATACACTCTTCTTGCTTTTATTGTAGGAGTATATAACCTTTTTCAATGATTTCTCATTACACTTCAGTTCTTTTAATTGACTTTTTAATTGAGGTGCATCTGAAAATAGGTATGTCAATATTCCTATATGTTTATTTGAATATTGACGTACAGGCTTATGATTAATAACAACATCCCTCCATTCATTGGATAACTCCAGTAAAGGACCATCTTGTTTTTGCACATAAAACTGTTCTCCATATTTAAAAAGAGATAGCTTTCCTTCTTCTAATACTTCTACAATAACAAAAATTTTTGAGTTATCCTCTTTTACTAATTGTCTTGATACCAATGTTCGACCATCCTCTAGCACACATTCCAAGAAGGATCCTGGTTGAAAAATTATCTTGTCATCTGTTAACTTGTCTTTAAAAATTATTTTTTCATATGAATTAATTCTATCCTGACTATTTACTAATCCTGTCAAAGTATCTGTTTCGCTGATGATTAACTTAGCATTTTTATACGTTTCTTGAGCTTGAAGAGTACTAATAGCCAAAAAAAAGAAAAGAAGCACGTTTAGCCTTACAATCAAATTTCTCATAAAAGTGTGTATATTAAAAAATGTAATTAGAGTAGAAAGTTATTAAGTTTGATTAGAATAATCCAATAAGTAATTTCTTTTTTGTATAAAATAGATAGCAATAAAAAATATAACCTTACTCCAAATAATACACAAAAAAAGCCTTATCCAACATCTCGTGCTGAATAAGGCTTTAAATTTATAAGGAGTGGC
>NZ_BAABJX010000017.1:0-209882 GCF_039543525.1 Algivirga pacifica | reverse complement strand
CAGTGAGCAGTGAGCAGTGAGCAGTGAGCAGTGAGCAGTGAGCAGTGAGCAGTGAGCAAAATTATTTCACACCACTATATCCTCCCAATTTTTACTGATAATTTTTCACTGTTCATTGTCCACTGTTCATTGTTCACTGTTCATTGTTCACTATTGAAGCTTTAGTTTTGCGATACGTCCATGCGCTCCGGCAGCCCACCCGAACTTACCGGAAGGAACAAACTCATGCACATAAAACGGTGCTTTATCCAGCTTTTTCCAATGCTTTCCTCGATCCATGGAGATATCCGTACCATAACGGCTGACAGCCACTATTACTTTACTATTAGGTACTGCCTTAATACTGGACTTATACCCACTGGTAGATTCTCTTCCCAGGTTTTGCCAGGAATTCCCTCCATCTTCAGTATAGATATAAGAAAATGTATTCTCTGTACTATCCGTATAGTTTCCTCCTACAGCAAATCCCTTTTGCTCATCCATAAAGTGCATACCATAGATTCCCTTAGGCCCATCTGTTCCTGACAGCATTGGTGTTACACGCACATCCCAGGTAAGTCCCCTATTGACTGATTTGAAGACTCTACTCTTCGGACCTCCCAATCCAATCCACACTGTACTGTCTCCTGCCACTACCATACTGCTACCACTTGCGGCAAACCCAGCCTCTTTTGTCATTGTTCGGGGTCTATTCTGTAAGGTATCCCAATGTACTCCCCCATCTTCTGTCCTTAGTACAAACAGCTTTCCATCTATAGGATCACCAAAGGCAATTCCTGCTTGTGGATTCCAAAACTCCATTCCATTCAAGAAAATCTCCTTAGCATTATTCTCATATAATAAAGTCCAATTCTCTCCTCCATCCTCGGTCTTATAAATACGTGCCGGACTGCCTGCGGACACCACCATTGCTTCTTTATCAGAAAACGCTACAATATCCCTGAAATCCATGGATTCGGCTCCCGAAATCTGTTTGACATGCCAAACCTCTCCTGCATCAGTCGTATAAACTACTGTTCCTCCAGTTCCTCCTAGCCATACTACCTCATCACTTACAACATCCATTGCTCTAATCGATGCCTTGGAAGGAATACTTTGCATCTCGTATTTTACAGTCAATGGATTTTCATTTACCTGCGTGCAGGCCGTTAGTGTCAATAAAAAAAATAAGACTTTTTTCAGTCTAGTCTGTGTTATCATAAGTTTGTTTTAAGTTATTTTCATTGATGTATTCAGGGGTGAATTTAGTGTAAAAAAAGGAGAAAGGAGAAAGGAGAAAGGATGACGGATGACCTTCCCTAAATAGGGTTGACCGTTTTTGTTCAACATTCATTTAATTCTAGCGGACAATTATGAGCTTGAGGGACTTCCTTTGGGCTAAAATCAAGGAGGCTCGATGCCTCCTTGATTTTATAATTCTCCGCGGCATAAATAATCGCCATCGGTCTTCTTTGGGTACTTAAATTTACGACTTTTTCCTTGAACTCTAAAGGAGTAAATCTGTTTTTAAATGCTTGATGCTTTCGACTTTGATTATAATGCTTAACGGCTTTCCTCACCGCACTTACAAGCTGCTTGAAAGTTGTAATTGTCTGGTATTTCAAGTACTCGTTTTTAATGATACCATTTACCCTTTCTGCATAAGCATTCTCCTGAGCACAGCCGCCCATGCTCACAATCACACCATTTTTCCTTAATAAGGATAAGTATTCCTCACTGGTGTATTGGCATCCCATATCGGAATGATGAATCATTCCAAAAGACAATTCCTTTACCTGAACCAAGGCTTTCTTTAAGGCAACAACATTTGATGATGCTCGTAAATGATCACTGACATTGTACCCTAAAATCTCCTTGGTGTAAACATCAATGATAAATACCAAGTAGTAAAAACGTCCTTCAACACTAAAGTAAGTGATATCACTCTGCACCACTTGATAAGGGCGATTTACGACCATACCTCTAATGAGATTAGGGTACCGAATATGCCCTGGAGTGGTCGTGCGTTGATAATTTCGGTGTTGTACCACCCTATAGCCCAAGGACATGAAAATCTCACAAAACTTGTCTCTACCCATTGTTTTAGGGCGTAACGACATGTACATCTTTTCTACCCCACACCCGGGGTGTTCACTTCGAATCTGATCTACTTGAACGATTAACTCCTGTAATTCTGCTTCGAATTTTCGGTAACGTACTCTGCTTTGATGAACCGTTTGCTTACTTAGCCCAAGTAGATTAAATAGGGAGTTCAAGGAGCCACTTAGCTTTTCTTTGTGGTCCTGAAACCACCAGAGGGTGGGGTATTTGAATTTTTTTTGATGTCGATGGCATACTCCTCATTAGCCAGCTCAATCATTTTTTCCAGATATTCCAGATAGAGCTGCTTTTGACCTAGTGATTGTTCTAGCTCTGCAATTCGCTTTTGCTGTGCTTTAAGTTTTGACTCTTGACTATCTTTCATTTCCACGACTTGTATACCGGCTTTATTGTAAGATGAGTACTGGTGAATCCATCGATAGATGCATTGAAAAGAAATCGAGTAGGTCTCAGAAAGTGAACTGACACTAAGTTGACCGTATTCATATTCATGAACAATCTTTTTCTTAAATTCCTCTGAAAATCTTCGATACTTCAGAAGCTTTTTTCCTGTTTTCAACATGCTTAATTAACTTTGAAAACGGTCAACCTATATCAGGGAATGACAGGAGAAAGGAGAAAGGAGAAAGGAGAAAGGAAGTTATTTGATGTCAGCCCACTATCCAAGACTACTAGTCAAAGAATTCAGATTTTATCGGCACAATAGTCTGCGAAAGGGTAATCTATCACATCGATAAAATCGCTCTTTGACTAAGAGCTGCGACAATATTACCAACTTCAACTATATCAACTGTAATTGATCAAGCGCATAAACTTGTTCAGCATTATGAATATGTAATTTTGATGGATTCAATACTAATGGTGCCCATACGTTAGAGACAGGGTTATAGCTTCCATCAGGTTTTCTTCCAACGATTACATGAATCTCTGGATACGCTGCGCTATTCTCCTGGAAAAGAAAATTAAGCATGGCCACTACTAACCAAAGTAATCCTCCATCCACAGCATAGATTTTCTGAGCAGAAAAAAGTTCAGCAGCTATCGCTTCCGGCTCAAGGGCCTCTACGCTCACTTGTTCCCTCTGTATTGCTTTGCGAATTCCTTGTAGTCTTTGAGGGTCTTCTCCATAGAGTGTTCCAAAGATCCTTATGGGCGATTCTTTCTTATCAACTACCCTTTGTAGTAAGGAAATAGGCAGTTCCTTATCCTTTCCTCCTGCAACGGGAAGTATTCCCACAAAAGCTCCCTTACGTTCCTTTTTCTTCACCGGTATTTTAGGACAAAAATCCATAATAGTCGGTAGAGCAATAACAGTAGAAAACGCTTGCCATAGTTGTTGAGACAGATGAGGAGCCTGAAAATCATACGCCTGTAAGTTCCCAATATACTGTATTCGACCTTCTACAATACCTATATGCTGTAAGGCACTTTTCCAATGCGTACCTTCCAAATCTCCAAAAGGTTTTAAAATGAAAATATATTCGGCATTTAAGGCCACCTCTTGTAACATAAAAGATATATTTTCAGACAGTTCCATTACCTGAAAGTCACTCGCTTTTTGTAAGCGATCTTTCATTTCTACATTACAGCCCAATGTCACAGGATAGTATTGCTGTAGTTGTTGTAATACTGCACTGAGCAATACCAGATCTCCTATCTTTCCGGGGCAATTGGCGGCCATACCTCCGTTGGCTAATACTAATATCATACGCTTTGTTGAGGCGGCTTACGCCGCTGGTTAAGTAGTACTTCGTGCTGTTGAGTTTCACCTTCGGTGAGTTAAGGTGGCTTTATCAGGTAGTGGTCAATTCAGCAATGAAATTTTGTAGACACTCTGACCAATGCTTATAAGCTGTTTCTGTCAAATGTAACCCATCGGCAGAAAACTCCTCTTTCAACGCATTGTCTTCACTCTTGAAAAAAGAATTTAAGTGATAGAAGTCTACCCCTATTTCCGCTGCCAACTGCGCTAGTTTTTGATTATAGCCATCAATACGCTCGTTGGTACGATCCGCTATATTAAGCGTAGGGAAAAGTGTGGTTAACACTACCTTACTCTCCTTAGGAGATACATATTGATATAATGCTTGGATGATTTCCCTGACCTTGTCCAAGATCATTTTATCAGAACGATCTCTTACCAAATCATTGGTTCCTATACAGATAAATACATAGTCATAAGGCTGCCCGGAAAACCATTCTTCTGTGATATGCGAAAGGCATTCGTAGGTACTGTCTCCCCATACCCCTTGATTGTTTACTTCCCAGTGGGGAAGTAGTTTGTCTGTGTCAAAAGCTTCGGTGATCGAGTCGCCTAATAGTAGTAATTTCATAGATTTTTGTTGAGGCGGCTTACGCCGCTGGTTGAGCGCTTCGCTGTTGAGATTCACCTTCGGTGAGTTGAAGTGTTTTTTTGGAGCTATTTATATTAGAACGTGTTTGGAACGCCAATCCAAAATCAGTTCCAAACATGTTCTTAGAGCTTATCACGGTTAATTATTTATTCGAATTTAATCATTGAGCGAGGACGCTCAATTCATGTTAAGGTCATAACGTGGACGTTACGACCAGGCATCAGAGATTCACCTTCGGTGAGTTGAATACTTTTAGAGTACCAACTCTGAATCTTCTTGTTCGACCATAACAGCCTCTTCTGTCGATTCCTCGGATAAATGTCTGTACCAGTAAAAATACAAGATCCCAGATAATACTAAAGTAGTCCCTAATAGGGTCCAGAACGTTGGCCAGTTTTTCATCACCAACATCATTCCTGTAGCAAATAGGGATAGTTGCCAAAACATCGCTACAAAGCCACTGACTATTCCCCTTCTGTTTTCTTGGTCGATCTTTTTTAGTTTCTCTTTAGAGAATTGTGTTCTAAACTTTGACCAGTTTCCTATAGGTCGGGTAATTTTATAAAACTCAGACAATACATTATCGGCAGTAGGCTCCGTCAACCATGTCCCCAACAAACACCCCGATAAAGCTACTCCGCTAATCAAGACAAACGACAGGTATTCTGTTGCTTCAGGTACCCATAGTTTTTGCGTAATAGCCCCTAGCATTCCCATAAATGTTCCTATCGCAAAACCATATCCATTAAAACGACTCCAATACCATCTTAGCAATAGAGGTATTCCAAGTCCTGCTCCCAGACTGACGGTGATCCATCCATATATTTCATTAATACTCCTTATGCCCAAGGTCATAAACAATCCTGAAAGCACGATCACAACAGACGACCACTTACTGTGACGCATCAACGTCTTTTCAGAAGCCTTAGGATTGATAAATGCCTGATAAATATCCTTTACCCAATAAGAGGCTCCTGAGTTGACGATGGAGTCAAAAGTAGACATCGCTGCCGCCATCAAACCAGCAACCAAAAGACCTTTTAGCCCCGTAGGGATCATATGCTGTATGACTGTTGGCAATACCTTTTCTGGATCCTCAATTGGGTTCCCTGAGCTTACACCATAGCGTATCCCCAAAATAGCTATCGCCGCTACCAAAGGCCATCGAAAAGACAGTAAAAACGTCCAAAACAATGTTAGTAACCCTACTTCCCGATCTGATTTGGCGGCATAAAAACGTTGAATAATATACCCTCCGGTCCCTGAAGCTCCTTCTACGATGACTTTTACCAGATAAAAGGTAATTACAACCCCAAACAAGCTATAGATTTCATAAGCACTTCCTTTCAGAAAATCCAACTGCATACTTGGAATCAGACTACTCCAACTTTCTCTATTGGTTTCTACTGCCTTAAATGTGCCATCTGCCAAAGGCAAAGAAGTAGAGAACACCTCCGGAACTCCTTCTCCAACCCATGCTATAACACATACGGCTACTATCGTTAACATAATCAGTACCCCCTGAAAAACATCCGTCCAGACAACTCCATAGATTCCTGCACTTACGGTATAAATCATAGAAAGGGCAATCATCAAGGTTGCCGCCCAGAACTCTGCCGGAAACCCTAATAGATCAGGTAGACCTAAAAACTCTCCAATAAACTTCCCTGCCCCCATGGCAAAATAAGTAACAATGGATATGGAGGAAAGTATCATCGCCACGGCAGTGATCAAGCGTGCCATCTTTCCTTGTCTCCCTTCTCCAAAACGGACCTTCATCCATTCTGCCATGGTCATTACCTTGGCCCTGCGGTTCCATTGTCCCATAAAGGTCATCATAAAGGCCATAATCAATACGATTCCTCCCCGTATTTCTATAAAGTAGCCTACCGCCCCCAAGGCATAAATGAAAGCGACGTTGATCATGGTACCACTGACATCCAGGTTGGAAGCCATACCAGAAGCGCCTAATGCCCACCAAGGCATCTTGCCTTCCCCAAGGAAATAAGCATGGATACCACTGGAGGCTTTGCGTTGGAAATAAAGTCCTACCAGTACCATGAGTAGTAGGTAAACGGATACTATTGTATAATCGAGTAGTTGCATTGGTTTAGTTTTTTTCTCATCAATAGGCTGTATACCGCCCCTAGCATTCCAGCCGTATTGCCACAGCTTGCCGAACGTACTTTTAATCCTTTATAAAAAGAGGGCATCAACATTTCCTGTAAATGCTCTTGTATCTGTTGCATCAAAGACTCGCCTTGTGCTGATATTCCTCCTCCTATGACTATTAGGGAGGGATTAAATATATAGGTCAATGTTGTTAGACCTATGGCAATGTTTTTCACCCATTGATCAATAGCTTCCTGACATTGTTGATTTCCCAGTTGGGCTTGCTGAAAGATCCATCGGCCATCAATCTCCTTTTGCTGAACTATGGATTGTACTTCCCGTACCAAAGCGGTAGTAGACGCATATTGCTCAAAGCATCCTTTGTTACCACAAGTACAAGGTCTTCCATCAGGAACTATAGGAATATGTCCAAACTCGGCTGCAATCCCTTTTTCTCCACGATAAAGCTGATCATCCAGTACAATCGCTCCTCCTATTCCTGTTCCAATGGTCAAGCATAGAAAGTTTTTCGCTTGCTTTCCTGCTCCCTGCCATGCCTCTCCCAAGGCTGCTGCATTCACATCATTCTCTACCTGAACAGGAAGATTAAAATGTTTTTGTAGAATAGCACTCACCTCCATACCGGTCCATCCGGGAAGTGTCTCCGTTGCAAACAGAATACTCCCATCGATAGGGTTTACTTGCCCTGCTGTACTTACGCCAATTCCCTCTATCGTCGGATACTCTGACTGTAATTCTTCGACCAGATGTATCACTTTTTGCATCAGAATACACCCTCCATGGTATGCCTCTGTAGGTATCTTTTTTTGACACAAGACCTTTCCTTCTTGTGTCACAACACCATATTTAATGGCGGTTCCTCCGATGTCTATGGCTGCAAATAAATTCATATTGTAATGTTGTTTATCGCTTATCGCTTACCGGTTATAATTTCCCATCTATAACCGATAAGCAATAAACAAAATATGAAACCATCATTCTTTCTCAGCCCCTACCCTTAAATCTATACCAATCTCAAACATTCTATGCCAAGGGGAATATACCTTAACCTGTTCCAGATGATACTTTTGAAAAGACTGTTGCATCATATCCGTCCAACAAGCTCTAATACGACTTTCCATTTCTATATTGATAGTTGCTTCCTGCCCATTGAAATCATAGTAGGAAGCTCCTAAGGTTGGCAGGTACTCTTTCACCATCTTCATACGTACTTCCGACTGATAAGCCCAACCTTCCAATAGATGGTATATCTTATTCTTGTCGATCATCTCCTGCTGATCGGTATCTTTCCCTATAATGGCTGTAGACAGTACGGTTCCGATGGTATTGCAGTTGGTATTCCATCCGGCATAAGCCAATACGTCATCCCAAGCGGCCATATCGTCCAGTAACTGAATCAACTCTGTTTCTCCTCCATTGGCAAAGGCTACGTCGGCAACCGCTACTTTCTTGCCTTCCAGAGTCCATTGCTTAATTTGATCCACAAAGCTTCTTAGGTTACGGAAAGTACTGTAGGTAATATCCTTGATCTCCTGATCCCAGGCCTCCATCATAACCTTACCGGCGGTATTGACGGCCAATATGATATCCGCTTCTTCTGGACGATCAACCATAAGGGCATTGGTTGCCAGAATATGTGCTTTCAGTGATTCTCCCAATGGTCTGTCTTCATACATCGGAATAATCTGTGCGCTGTGTACGGAACTGTAATAAACATATACCTTAGTACGCTGCTGTGTTAGTTCTTGATAGGCCCTTGCCAGCAAAGTACATCCTACCTCATCTGCTCCCGGATACATATGGACTTTGGTTTGCAAGCGTTGGGCGATTACTTCCTTGACTACAGCTTTCTGATCCAGTGCCGTAAATCCATAGGGGGCAGAATCGTCTTGTGGTATAGAAAGAAACTCAATCACTCCCTCTTTTACCAATTGTATTACCGCCTTATTGATGGCTACGTTCTTTTCTCTTCTCTGGCTATAATCAGTAATTACTTCCTCAGGAATTTCTTGATCAATACGTTGTAATTCCTGCTCTTCCCCCTCTTCCAGTCCTTCTCTTGAGGCTTTATCTTTTAGCCAAGCCCATTGAAAAATTCGCTCTCCATATTCTTCATAGTAATCCGGTTCTTCCTCACTACTATTGTAATGAGGGGTACGCATAATCAGATTACCTGCATAGATCTTAAAAGTAGGATAGGCTTCTTTCAGCTCTCGAAGTCTGAATAAGCGTGTCAATAACTCCTCTTCTGTTGCTTGATGTAAACGGGAAGGCAACAACCCTCCATAGACCAGCATCTCTATCGAAAAAATCCCTGCCTGACATTGTCCTGCTGCTGTGGATACCCACTCCCATAATGCTTCCGTATCTGCCGCTATCTTTTTCTGATTCAATAAAGGTGGAGGAGGCGTCAATAGGGTGATTTCATCCTGTAGTTCTGCAATCATTTGGGGATATTGGTAATTGCAAGGGCGTTCGTCTAAAGGGATATAAAGTATGTTCATCGTGTTGAATTGAGCTTCGCTCGTTGATGGTGTTTAGTCGGATTCGATTGATCATGTAGTGGATAGGGTAGCATAAGACCGATGCAGGTCGTAGGCTGATTAAGGTTGAATAATTAAGCGTCATAAATGCTTCCCTCAACTCCGCCTAGGATTAAAATCCCAGGCTCTTTTAGAATTGCCACGTTGTGGCGATCTATTATATCAACGTATATTATTTATTAGATAGAAAAACAGTAGTATAGATCACCGCGTAGCGGTATTTCTAAAAGAGCCTGGGGTTTTACCACGCATGTAATGATAGGCGAGGATGGAGATAACTATTGTGTCGGTTATTTTTTCAAACTTAATGAGCCTACGACCAGTGTCTTCCACCTAGACCTACATTAGCTAAACTGCAATTTCACCGTGCCAATTTTCTTTGGCTCCAAAGTGATCGTAAAGCTATTGTCGTTGACCTCTAGTGTCTCCTTTTCCAGTTCCTCCAAAGACGTTAGCGTTACTGCTTGAATCTTAGCTTTCATACTCACTTTGGTCGTTTGTGGCGTAGTCGTTGGGTTATACACCCTAAGCACCGCCTGTTTGCTGTCATCAGGAGCTGATGCTGTTTTCTTCAAGGCTGAGAAGACTACTTGTTCATTCTCTATATCCAATAGTTTTACTTCAGGACCACCTTCTCCATTCAACTGCCCCGTTTGAATCAATCTAATGGCATTATTAAAGTTCAGGGCTTGTGAATACACCTTTCCTTCTTCCCAGTTTCCTTTATGAGGGTAGAATGCAAAACGGAACTCTTGCTTCCCTAGACACTGTGCTCCTTTCTCATGCGTGTAATCCTGTTCTGCCGCTGGGTTGATTATAAACTCAAAGGCACGAATCAAGGTAATCGCCAAGGTCTTCTTCTCATCGGCTAGCACCTCATATTCTTTCAAGCCATCAACCAGTACAGCACATCCTTTGTCTCCATCGGTTACATCTACAAATTGATGCATAGGGAAGTCATACATTGGTTGCTCTACCCAATCAGAAGTATCTGGACGGTCCAAGGTACGTTCCACTACATCGAACTGTCCTTCTCCGTATGAGTGTGTTGCTCCTGAAAGTTCTGTTGGGAACATCACTCTCAAACGATGGCTTTCTGCCTGATTATCCAGCTTGATACGGAAATCTACCTGCTCACTGTCCGCTTTAAGCGTGATTAATAGGTGTACAGGTATGATGACTTTCTCATTATTACCCTCCTTTCGGTCTTTCAACGTCTTGTGCAACTCCAATTGATGTTCTACACGAATGGTAGACGACAAAGAACCATCCTCCTGGATCACAATTCTTGGCTTAGCATTCAATGTGGTAATAATAGGATCTGTTGGTACGTTAGTCCAGGCATGTCCTGCCTCTCCCTCATCATACAGATAGCCTAGTTCCTTATAGGTTGTCTCTGTCGCTTTATGGAATACGTCAATCGTACCATTCTCATTGAAACCTACTTTCAGGTAATCATTCTCCAGATACATTCTTCCCTGCTCAAACTTGGTCATGGCCGTTACCTTCTTGATCACATCCTTGATCGGACGGATACGGAAGGTCTTCATTCCAAACTTCGGAAGGTCTTTCAACTGCACATACGTCTTATAGCGGACCATATCAAAATACATCGGACGGTTCGTCATCTGCTCCAAGACGTGTTGTGCTTCCTTACGTTCGATCAACTGGAACGGCATAATATTGCCCTCTACATCCACGATCTCAAAATACCCTTGATCAAACTCTTTTGGAATATCCAGATAAGCCTCTACAATTTCAGATCGCTCTGAATTATTAGGATTCACGGCTGTCAAGAAGACCTTATCATTCAGTTGCTCTTCTGAAGGATCAATAAAGCGATCCGTATTCAATAGTTTTACCACAGAATACTTCATCGCTCTCTCAAATACCCCTTTAGAAATTTCGATCACCTCCTTATAACGGTGCATCATATCTTCATGGATGGCATCCAATGAGCATCCCCCAATAGAATCGTGGGCTGCATTCTGCAAGATTTTCTCCCAAGCCATTTCCATATACTGGTCACGAATATCTCTTCCTTCCAATCCAGAGAAGATATTGAATGGCTCTGCATAGAACTGTGCCCATCGCTCTGCCTCAAAGTTGACCTGCTTCAGGTACATTCTTGCTGAAGTGGTATACCCATACATATTACCGCTTCTGTGATTAGCCTGTGCCGATCGACGCTCACCAGTAACTAAAGAAAGTTCGTCTTCTTTCACACTCTCGGCAATCGACTGTGCATAGTCCAGCAAAGTAGAATGACGTACATCCAGTCCCATTTTCTCCTTGATATCCTTCACAATCCTCGCTGTTTTAGCATTAGGACCTGAAGAGTCGTGTCCTTCCATCCATATTTTATGTGGAGTGGTAAAGTCATCGTCCTGCTCTTCTCTCAAGCGATTAACCCAAGGTTCAATATTCTCCTCATGATACTCATCCAAAGGAGCTACAATAAAGAAGTCTTCCTCCTGCTGCTGTTGATCAGCAAAGTGAAAAGGCGTACCTCCTTTGGACCATTTATACTCTACATTCCATGGATCTTCATTATGAACTACATTTCGGTAGATATAGAAATAGAAATTATAACGTGGCATGGTAGAGAAACGAGAAGATACCATTCGGGTACCATCTGCTCCTTCCCACAAGAACTCTGACTTAGGAGATTCCAAGGCATTTACGCCACGGTAGAACATGATCAAGTCAATATTAAATTCTTTATACAATTGGGGTAATTGGGAGATTTGTCCCCAAGAAAAAGGAGAGTACCCTATTTTTGACACCCCTCCATGCTCCGCACACACTTGATGTCCTAGCAACAAGTTACGTACATGGTTTTCTCCACCTACCTGAAACTGATCCGGAAGGATATACCAAGGTCCGATCAACAAACGATTGTCTTGTACCAACTTGGTAATTCTCTCTTTATTCTGTGGCTTTACCTCCAGATAATCCTTCAGTACGATCGACTGACTATCCAAGTGATAAGCACTATAGTCTGGATTATTTTCCAAGATCTCCAGCACTGCGTCCATCATATCGGTCAGCATTTGTCTATTGCGCTGAAAAGGGAAACGCCACTCGCGGTCCCAGTGTGTATTTGAAATCAGGTGATATGTATTATTCATGATTGCGTCGTTTCTAATTTTTAATGAGTAATTTTTAATTAATCATTATTCATTCTTAATTAAGGAAGAGGTGGTGTTTTAGCAGTACCTCCGGCACCCCTCCAGAACAGACAAAGGTCGCTGCTCCCAGATCGTGTCCGGCTGTTTGTGCAAATGGCACGGCAATACACAAGCCTATTCCTGCTGCTCTAATAGCAATCGTACCACTTTGGCTATCTTCAAACCCTGCTACTTTATCAAAATCTTCAGGGGCAATTCCCAATTGGTACAAAGC
This sequence comes from Algivirga pacifica, assembly GCF_039543525.1. Lineage (NCBI taxonomy): Bacteria > Pseudomonadati > Bacteroidota > Cytophagia > Cytophagales > Flammeovirgaceae > Algivirga > Algivirga pacifica. Next base: position 197,347 of record NZ_BAABJX010000017.1, on the reverse strand, counting down.
GATACTATATAGATCTCGGTGAGGCTTTAAACGGATCTCACTGGAATCTGAGGCCGTCACGAAGGTGTCGTATACCTTATGGTAGTCTTTTAGCTGTTGTTGTATAAAAGTCTTTTTATCCTGAGGTAATGCTGTGGTTTCTATCCACTCCTGTAGTACCGCAAAGACTTCTCGTATTACGATATCCGCTTCATAAAAAATAGAAGAGGTCACTAACCCTACCTTCAAAGGTTGCTGCTCAAATTGAACACTATAAGCGATCAACTTTTCTGTAGCCAACTGCTTTTCTTCTTCTGTTAATGACAGAGCGCTCTCTTCAAAGAACTTGGGTAATAATGCTTCTATATCTTTTCCTAGCCAACCTTTCATCATCGGTAAGAGCACTCCTATACCTTTCATTGGCTCAATCAGGTGCTTTCCGGTATGTCCTTCCCCGAATACTTCCTTGCGTACTTGTTCTGCATTTCCCTGACTAATTTCCACTAGCAATTCATGATATTTTTGATAGTAAATATCAATAGCTACGGAGAGTTGTAACGCACGATCCATTGGAAGCATTCGTCCTCCAAACTTTTGCTTCAGTATTTCTATCTGCTCCACTTTGGATAAGGCCAACAATGATCTCCAATCTTGATCCTCAAATCCCTGTAATCCTAACTTCTTTAGTGTTAGCTTTACTTCTTCCTTTCGCTTCTCATCTTTTCCAAGCGCTAGTGTCCATGCTGCCGCATACAGGAATCCTTCCTGAATTTCATCCTCTACAAACGCATCTCCATAGGTATCTATCAGATACTCTACATGCTTGGTTGTACTATTTCCAATAATATTGGGGTAGTCTTTTTCTACCAATCCTTCCCATGCTTCCTTACTGAGATGTCCACGCATACGACGAACCATATACTCCAGGGAGTAGATACAAAGTTCTTCCGTCGTGGTGGTAGTTCCATCCATGTCCATCACGACGGCTTTGAGTTCGCTCAGTCCTTCTTTTTTGCTTTTGGCTAAGGCGTATATTTCATAAGGAGGAAAGACGTAATTGGGGTTGGGGACTTTGACAAATTCCTCACCCAGTTCACAGAATAAGGTAGAAGCTTGTTGTTGATCTATGGCCATTTTACAGTGTTCAGTTTACAGTGTTTCGTTTTTTATTTTTTAGGACCAGTGATGCAGAACCCTTGCCTGAGGCACAATGTCTTCAACTTAAGCTAAGTACTGGTCCTAGCGTCCTCGCTAGGACCTTAAACATCATTTGAGCGTCTACGCTCACGTTTATAAAACCGGAGCGTGGACGCTCCCATTATGCTTTGATCTTCGCGAAGACGCGAAGACCAGTTTCTACCTTTTTACTTTCAGCTTAAGTTGACAGCGTTGTCTCTGAGACAAAAGCCTACGAGCAACTTGCCACAGACAAGTTATAGCTCACTGCCTCCTGCACTTCTCCAAAGTTCACCTCCCTAATCGTTTTTTGCTGTTGCACTGCCAAGGCTGCGACAGATCCACAAGCCTCTCCCGTAGCACAAGAAGTCGGCATAATTCTCAAAGCTGAATGCCCTTCACGGGTAGCGGAAATACATCGACCTGCCACTAAGAGATTATCGGCTTCTTTTACCATCAGGGAGCGTAATGGAATCTCATAGAACTCTCCTTCTGGAAGATCTTCCATCCTGCTCTCTTCATCCTCTTGTCCATGGATATCTATACCATAACATCCTCTGGCAATAGCATCCTCAAACTTATGTCCTTTAGCGACATCATCTCCCGTTACGGCATAGTCTCCTATAGCACGACGGGTTTCTCTGACCCCTACTTGCACAGCTGTTTCCAATAGATAAGCTTCCTCAAACCCCGGTACATCTTCTTGTAGCATTTTGACGACAGCATCAACCTGTTGTCTACCGATAAGTTCTGCCTTAGTCAGGTCTTGAGAGGTAGAAGCATCTAATCCCAAGATGTTAGAAGTATTAAAGGAACCTTCTCCACTTTCTGGAAGGGTCGTAAAAAAGACATATTCAATCGCTTTAGGCAGACGGCCTTCAGCTTTGGCTTTCTCCACAAAATTGGTCCATCCTGCTATAGAGAATATCTTTTGAGGATTGTACTCAAAGTCTACCCAAGGGAGAAAATGCTCTGGGTGTTGCTTTGCCCAATCATTGGCCTTTTCCATATCTATTCCACCCATACGGAAGAATAATGTCATAGCCTGTAGCAAGCCTGTTTTCTCATCTCCCTTAACCCATGGATAGTCTCCCAGAAAGACTAGTTGGGCATCTCCTGTGGTATCAATAAATACCTCCGCATCGATACGTTGTACCTCTCCGGCAGCCAAGACATCCAACCCTATGATACGGTTTTGATCTCTATGTACTTTTACGGGCTGTGCGTGAGGTAGAAAGTCTACTTTAGCTTCGGTCAATAACTCAATTGCTGCAGAACGGAAAGAAGCCGCATAGAAGCCGTTGTCGATCATCCCTTTTTGGGCCCTCATTTTTACCTCCAGGTCTTCAAATACCCCTTTAACCAAAATATCATCAGCTACCGTGTGTTTCATAAAAGGAGAAACCATTCCTGCGCTGGACATTCCTCCTACAAAGCCGTAATGCTCCAGCAGCAATACTTTGGCTCCCATACGTCCTGCCTTCACGGCTGCCCCTACTCCGGCAATACCCGCTCCAGCGACAATTATATCGTAATTATTATGCATATCTTGTTGAATTGTTGAGGCGGCTTGCGCCGCTGGTTGAGTAGCGCTTTGCGCTGTTGAGTTTCACCTTTGGTGAGTTGAGGTTGTTTATTGCTTATCGCTTATGGTTTATCGTTTATTAAAAAACACATCCCTCGTTTGAAAATAGAACTTATAAACCTTAACCGATGTAGTAAACCGCTTGGTCCAAGAGCAATTCCTTACTCGTACCTCGTTCGGAATTTGAACTCTTGAACCAGTTCAGTGTTTTTGTCTGCTTATAAATAATTAGCTGTGATCAACTCTATTAAAAAACAACTAAACACCATGAACGAGCGAAGCTCCATTAAACATCATGAACAGCGTTTACTGCTCCTATTTTCTCTACGTACCATTGTGTGACCAAATGTGGGCGAGTAATGGCCGACCCTACGACTACCCCCCAAGCGCCTAGTTGTATCATCTTGGCAGCATCTTCTGGCGTATTGACCCTTCCTTCGGCAAAAACAGGAATGGAAGACTGCTGTACCATTTCTGACAGGAAGGCAAAGTCCGGTCCTTGCTTGGGTTTATCCTTGGTGTCTGGTGTATACCCTGATAAGGTCGTTGACAAACAATCGGCTCCTGCTTCTGCACAGGCAATGCCTTCCTCTACGGTAGCAATATCAGCCATTACTACACAGTCATAACGGGCTTTGACTTCCTTAATAAAAGCGGGGCCTGACATCCCTTCTCTTTCTCTAAAAGTCCCATCAATAGCAATGATATCCGTATTAATAGCGATCAGCTGTTCTACTTCTTGAAAAGAGCCTGTGATACGTACATAGCCATCTTCAAACTCTGATTTGATCAAACCGATAACAGGAAGTGCTACACGATCAATAATCGCTTTCGTTTTTTCCACTCCCTGGGAACGTATACCAATGGCACCTCCTTGAACAGCGGCCTCAGCAAAATCGGCCACCCGCTCTGGAATATTGAAAGGAGAGTCTCCTTCCGCTTGACAGGAGACTACCAAGCCTCCCTTTAGTTGCTCAAATACTGGATTCATACTTCTAGGGCAATTAAAGATTTCAGGAATTCATTCGCAGTCTTGAAAGCCTCATTGGCAGCATAGGTTGGTACACATTGTACTTCTCCTTTCATTTGGGGCGCCTCTTGATAACTTAGTAAAGCTTGAGTGGGTAACAATTGAATGCGAGCTCCATCTGCCTGTAAATGAATCGTCAGATGATCTGTCAAAGCATTCCCTATCAAAGCGTTATATCCGGTTCCCTTTTCTGGCACCAACGTCAAAAAGTAGCGACCATCAGCTGTTTTTATAGCCTTATCAATAGGGGCCCAGGTTAAAAAGCGTTCTTTCTGTGGCACTGTAGTCATCAAGTTCAATACCACTGATTGTAGTGTTCTCTTTTGGCCATGGTATAAATGTCCGATATGCTGCTCAAAAGACGCATCAATCACTCGCTTTGCTTTTCTTTCAATCAATCCTTCTTTAGCAACCAACTGAAGTGTTATACCATCCTGCTCCTCTTTGATTTCCTTAGGGTGAACATGAAAGAGACATTCTACTCCTGCTTCCATTAATTGATATAAAAGGACAGACTTTACCACCTCAGGGTTAAGAATGACTTCATCCTCAGCTTGTCCAAACAAGGCTCTGTGTTCCTTTTGAATCGCTTCAAATAACTCTTTTACGATTCCTTCCAGTCCATTCGTCTTTTGTTGAAGAGCAAGAGATTCCGTAATTACTCCCCCACAAAATCCATAATGATTCAGTAAAAGAACAGAAGCTCCTGCCCGTTTTTTCTCTATTGCGAAAGCTACTCCAGCAATGGAAGCATTGTAAATAATATAGTCGTGCATGTTATTTTTTATTGGCTTTATAAGGGGCCTGATAATTGAGTTTGAATAAATCACTTTCATACTGCTAATCCACTTTGTTGAATCGTTGATTCGTTGAATTTCACCTTTGGTGAGTTGATTCGAGTTGAACTGTTGATTGATATATCAATACCCATACAACAGTTCAACTCGAATCAACGAGCGAAGCTCAATTCAACGAATCAACGATTCAACAAAGCGATTTAACAGCACGCCAGTTATTTATTCCTCCTTAATCCCCCTATGGATTATTTCTTTTGTTTGGCAATGACCACCACCGGATCATCTGCTAATGCTTTTTTACTTTCTATTTCCAATAATGCGATGACCTGAGAAGCTTCTGCCAACCCTGTGAGATCGATCAATTTATTTCCCAGCAATACATAAAGATCAGGCAGAAGGCTACCTGCATCTCCAAAGGATGCTAATCGCTCCAAGAGCTCTTTGACCTCTCCTCTCATTGCTGCAACGGTCGTATTGACTACCACTCCCCCATCCAGCTGGAAACGTATAGCTCCTTCTGTATCAACTACTCTCAACTTGAGCAGGGTACTGGAAAATAATCCTAAGAGATGCTTTTTCATTTCCTGATAGCCTATTGCTCTCAAGCCGTTGGTACTTCCCAGAAGCAATACTTCTTCTGCTGTCACTCCTATGGATTTTGCCGCAACTTGTCTTAGTTCCTCCTCTGAAATTGGTTCCAGGTTAAGATCTTTCGTTCTCAACTCTGTAGATCCCATGGCAATAGCAGTCAGCTTCTTTTGCTTATTGTCGATCTCCACGCTGACTTCCACCGTATCGGCATTCGCGCCCATTGCCACCACCGCACTTACGGCTTCCTGACGAATAGCAATAATATCCTGATCCGTTGGGCTCAATACATTTCGTTCTACCGTATCCCTTATCATTCCCAACGCAGCACCAATAGCAGATACTACTTCTGTATTCTCAGCAATACGGAAGGGAATACTCATATACTGACCAGTATATGGAACAATGGCTGAAGCTCCGCCACCTCCTCCGATGAACTGAAGCATATGTTTATCTAGCTTATACTCTCTGGACAATTGCTCAATTACGGGAACAATCTTCTTGGCTGAGGTCTTCAAGATATCCTCTGCCACCTTTTGAGGCTCCTGATGAAATGCTTCTCCCAATGCCTTAAATACATTGGCTACTGCTTTCGTATTGGCTCCCCCGTGCCCTACTTCTTCCACCAGGCCCAATTGATAAGCCGCACCTGTAGGGGTCACCGTCATGGCTTCTCCATTTCGGATGATCTTCATATAATCTGCTGGATCTCCCTCTCTGGGTTTTATCTTCTCCAGGTTTATATTTTGGAAATCCTCATCGGGGCTATAAGCCGCATAATGTAAGTCAGCGATATGGGCAGACCTTGGTCCTACATCTGTAATTTTCTTTCCATCAAAGCGGGGAACTGATCCTCCGCCAATTCCCAGCGTACGTACATCCAAAGTTTGAAGATATAAACGCTGCCCTGCAATTTGTGCAGACTTCACTTGAGGCTTTCCGTTCTTGATCACAGAGATATCGGAAGAAGTACCTCCCACCTCTATGAATATCCCATCGGATATACGTGCATACATCAATGCTGCAGCTACTCCGGCCGCAGGACCAGAAAGCATCGTCATAATCGGACGTTTTCGCATTTCATTGATGTCCATAATTCCACCATCAGAGCGCATCACCATCAAAGGCACTTTCATCCCTGCTTCTCGTATGGACTTCTCCGTCATGTTCGCCGTCTCCAACATCTTAGGCATCATGGATGCATTGATCACAGCGGTTCTTGTTCGTACTCTCAAGCCATAAAGCTTAGAGATACTACTTGCAGCAGTGGCCATATACCCCATTTCTCGAGCTACCTTAACCACTAAATCTTCATTGGCAGGATTATCTACCCCAAAAGCTTCTGAAGCGACCAGTACTTCTGCTCCCTCATCTGCCAATTGTTGAATCAGCTCTTTTATTTCTTCCTCTGTAGGGGTATTCTTGGTATCTAAATAGCGGAACTTGGTCGGAAGGTATTTCTCCGGCGCCAGTTCGATATGCTTAAGGTTCGTTTCTGTCTTAGCTCTTCTTCCCTCTATTCCGGTCCCCATTCCGATGATCCCCACTGTTGCAACATCTCCCTCCAATAAGGCATTGGTCGCTTGGGTTGTCGAATGTGCAATAAGCACCACCTCATCCGGATGAATATTAGCCTCCTTCATGAGCAACTGCATAGAGTCCACTACGCCTTTGGCTACGCCCTCCTGAGCAGTGTGAGTGGTGGGTACACAAGCTTTTCCTACCAGTTCAAAATTGGTAATCTCAATAGCTACCGCGTGGGTAAAGGTTCCTCCTACGTCAATACCGATCTTTATTTTTCGGTATGACGTGGGTGTGGTTGTTTTTGGTATATTTTCAACGTGTTCTAGTATCATGTTTTTAGGGGGTTAGTCAATGCTGTCAATTTTAGGACGTAGTGTATTTAGAAAGCGTAGTGCAAATCCGCTGCAGGTCTTAGGCTGATTAAGTTTGAATAAATAACTGTCATACTACTAAATAGCTTTGTTGAGTGACACTGCGTGTCGTTGAGTAGAGCTTCGCTCCGTTGAGTAGCCCTTCGGGCTGTTGAGAAATAGCAGTACTCTAAAAGCTCAACAGCCCAAAGGGCTACTCAACGGAGCGAAGCTCTACTCAACTAGCGGCGTAACCGACGCCATGTAATGGACTCAACTGTCGGTTAATTATTCAAACGCCTTTTTTAGACGAACATCCATGCTGCTACGATCAGGCCTGCAATAGCCAGTATCCAGGAATACCCCAAGGTATTCCACAGCACTTTTTGGACATCCACTTTCATCTCATTAGCCAGCCATACATTTTGGATATTGGTTGGATCACTAATCCCTTGAATCTGTCCAGTAGACATTAATACCCCCATGATTGCTCCTCCGGGCATACCACTTGCCAACAATACGGCTGCCAAGCCATACCCCATACCCCATACATTCAACGGACCGCGATACAAGGCCATTGGAGCCAACACCGCAAACACCAATACATACGCCATAGGGCCTTCTGGGATGATATCAGCCATTAGTGGTCGAAGCAAAGCCATCACAGGCCAGTCTCCTCCTACATAATGTGTCAGGGCTACCTGTCCTCCGGGACCCATAATCGCCACCAGCAACATTCCGATACCGAACATCAGAATAACTGCGGGCATCACGACCGAAGCCCCTTCAAAACAAGATTGAATAAATACGTTCAAAGCGCCTGGTTTATAGGTGGCGATAAAGGTATAGCATAGCCCTATGACAAAGGCTGCGATAAAGTCAACATCAAAAAGTAAGATCAAGAAAAGTGGAATGATTGGAGAGAATACGGTAATCCAATGTGGCGCCGTTGCTTTCTCATTGGCTCTAGTGATCAAGCGAACAATAGCAATAGCAAACAACCATAGTATCCCCAAGCCAACGGTATATTTCAACCCTGTTCCTATGTACTGCAATCCGGCATCTACTAATTCTTTTGAAGAAGCTGATAATAGATAATCATAACTTCCTTTTGCACCCCCTGCCAATAGCAAGAGTACCAGGGAACGAAAAGCTATTTTCTTCAATTTGACATTGTGGCCATCTCTATATAGTTGTAATGTGATATAGACTAGAGAAGCTAAAAATCCGAACCCAAACATCACCAGGGCAAATGGACGTACTTCATTGACTTCCAACCCCAAGACATTGACATAAACGGCCCAGTTGGTCACGTTCAGTGCTCCACCAATACTCACCCCCATCAAGAATATTCCAACTGCAGTCATGGAGCCTACCCCCACAGAAGACAAAATGGGTAAAACAATAGTTGCTACCATAATGATCGCGCCCAATCCACCCAAGGTGGTAAAAAGTAGAACTATCAATACGTACATCAATACGGAAATCGCCCAAGGATTATCCCCAGAAAGTTCAGCTCCCTTTTTGATAAACGCTTCGGCTACTTTGGTCTTCTGCAATAATATACTGAGCATACCTCCAAAAATAGCCACGACCATCGCAGTACTTAGTTTGGTTGCTCCTCCACCAATCACATGAGTAATCAGATCGTCCAATGTAACTCCACCTATAATCGCCACCAATAAGGCCATTAAGGGTAAAGCAATTAATGCGGGAAGGATGCGCTTGAACATAAGTCCTGCCATGCTCAAGAAAACCAGCAACAGCCCCAGTGTTTGTAATATCTGCATAGTAACTTGGATTATATCAGTTATATAGGATCGTAAAAAGTGTAGAAAAAAGGGCTAAAAAATAAAAGCGCTATTTCCATCAAGGCATTGTCCTTTACATCACTTTTCTCGTAAAAGTCCCTTCTGAAGTAATGATCTTTAGAAGGTAGATTTGTCCTGTTGTTTTTAAGGGAATTCGTACATTTTTCACCCCATACTCATAGGGTTTTTCATAAAGTACTCTTCCTTCCAGAGTATAGAGCGCTGCTCCCAGAATAGGTTGTCGACTTGAAGTAACCTGCCATTCCTCCTCTGTATACGTTATTTTCAAATCTTGTGGAAAATCAGCTATCGACACCCCTAATACAGTAGGTACCTGCATGGTATAAAGTGCTTTGGAGATATATCCATTGACATCCTCAATCTGAAAACTAAGAATAGCCTCAGAAGCCTCATTGGTTACCTCGTAGGTATAGGTATAGGCTGAAACTCCCTCTGCGATCGATTCCTCTTTCAGTAGACGTTCCTCTTCTCCTGCTATAAAGTATATGGACAGTTGCTTCAACGGTCGGCTATCTTTTACAGGAGCAAAGCTTAAAGGAATAGAAAGCACTTCCCCTACTTCATGTGTTCCCTCCATTCTTGTACGGTTATTGTCAAACAGAATCGTAGGACTTTGGGCAGTTACATAAAAAAGTGCTTCATCAGTGTGAACTTCTCCTGTACTATCAACCGCTTCCAATAGCAGTGTGATTTTCATTCCGACTTCCTCTGTGACCGTAAAGGCTGCCTCCCCTTGCAGTTGATATACTTCTTCTCCCTCTGCCACCGTATAATCCCATAGTATTTCCTTCTGGCTACCGACTTTTTTGGTCAATTTTAAGGAGGTTAAAGGAACGCCAGTATTGGGAGATTCTGACGAAAAGGAAAGCGATAACTCCTCATTTTTTGCATAGGTCTCCGAAGGGTCCCACCCTGACGTGAATGCTAACGTAGGCTTACTTTTCTCCAGATATCTTAGGCGAATTGCATCGATATTTACCTTCGATCCTGTCGTGGTCTGATTCACCAACACAATGGAGTCTTTTTCACTCAGGTCAAAAACACCCAATGTGTTAAACTGATGTGATTTTTCTGTATCCGTTTGATCAACCTTTACTTCTTCCTGGGTAAAATCATCCTCTCCTTTACGTACTTGAAAGGTAGCGTCAGAGGCGTACTCCTCACTGGATTGCCACCAGGCTTCCACTTCGTACTTTCCCGGCACAATCCCCTCCAAGGTATAGATCGCTTCTGCCGTTACCTTTTCCTGGTCTGTTGTTACTATTCTGGAAGGGGATGTTCCATACCCCTCTTGAGAAGAAGCTTCCTCAAAAGGTACTGTTCCCTTTTCCTGATAGGCATCTCCTTCTGTATCCATTACTTTAGGAGCCGCTACTACCATCAGTACCGATTTTACCGATCGTTCTGATCCATCCGAAGGTTTATTGACTACCTCATCATCTACCACCATCGCTGAAGATCCTCCTCCATCAAGATTCAAAGCGGCGACGCATCCCAAGTCTTCCAGCATATCCGTCAACTCTCGAAGTGTCACCCCATCACTATACCCTGACTGTCGTCCATCCACTACTAAAGAGATGAGTTCATTATTAGCTGTGATTCCTACCGCTGTTCGTGGCGCTCTTGAGCCTACGATATCTGCCGGAAACAATTCAAACCCATAATCCGCTACAGCTTCACCATCCTTGATCAGCAAAGGGCCTCCACCCATTGCCATTTCCTGTTCCCACAAACTTCCTGTGGATTGGGAAGGAGAAGGTAGTGGCTGCTCCCCTTCTACATTCTGAGCAGGTTGGGTATAACTGTATACTGTTTTATCCCCTGTAAAACCATATACCCAATCGATTGCCAATTTCTTTTCTTTATTAATCCCTATAGCCGAACGGGTTGGGTAATACGTCTTTCCCGAACGACTCAAGGCAAAGATGTTATGGGCTAGAATATCTGAGTTATCAATCACGAGGCTGACTGACCCATTCGCACCATAAAACCCTCCATTAATGGCCGTATATACCTTACCTCCATAATTTTTGGCAAAGGCAGAAGGCTTCTGAAATCCAGAAGTAGTCATGGTGGTTTTTAAGGCTACTTCTCCTGTAGAAAAGTCTACTTTGGTATAAAAAGCTTTTAACTTTTGTCCTCCTTCCAAATCTGAAGTAGACTCATAGTATTCTACTGCGGAAGGTAATCCGGTGTTGGTGACTTGCTGCCATTGAATACCATGGCCACTTTGTGCGTTTGCTCCAAGGGTAATACAGAGCAAAGCAATTATTAGGGTAAATGTATTTCGCATTTTTTGTTGATGGTGTTTAGTTGAGCTTCGCTCGTTGATGTTGTTTAGTTGTGTTTTATTGTTACACAGGGCGGTGCCCTGTGCTATTGGTGCCCTGTGCTATTGGTGCCCTGTGCTATTGGTGCCTTGTGCTATCAGCGCCCTATCCTATCGATACCCTGCACTATTTCACTAGATCTTCAGGCAATACACTTCTTTCCTGATCATCCAAATTGATGACATAGTAATATCCCTTAGTGACTGCCTCTGCACTAAACGCTTCGATCAGCTCTTGCTGAGAGGATTCTTTTAACGCTCCGGTTTGCTCATCCCACAGTTCCAATGCGGTTAAGCATCCCAAAGAAGGGGTCAAAGGATAAAAACTTGCTTCTTGAAAAAACTCCGGATTAATGGTTGAGCCATGCGCAATGATCTCTGACCTTCCTGCCTTACCTGCCCAATAAGCTGCTTGAATCGGGGTATAGGTTTTCCATTCCTCAGGAAATAGTGAGAGGTAATCTTCCATACTCCAGGAAGAAGTATCTTTGCTGTGAAAGTATTCTTGCTTGGGAGCTTCAAAAGGCATCCGCATATCCACTGTCGGAGAAGGGCCTATAAATACATTCTCAGAATTCCCTATTCCCTGAATAGAAAATACACCTTCCGGCGTGTTGCCATTGGTAAGGAAAGAAGGCATATCCGATGCGGCCATTGCCAGTTGTGGAAAGGTCTGTACCCTTCCTTTCTCATCCTTCACAAAAGATCCATCAGCCCGCTGAACAATCGCTAATCCCGGAAACTGACGGGACAAACGCTGAAATGAATAGATCACCGGCAACCCATGTTGTTGCTGATGTGCAAAAAGTGCCTGAAGATCCGGACGATTATTTAATTGCTTTTTTTGCTCACCACTTAGGTGATAAGCTAGTTGCGCTAGGATGACCTCTTCCTTATAATTAGGAAAGCGTTTTTCCAATATTGCTTGAAGAGGTTGATTGACACCTGCCCGATGCAAATAGATGGCTATCATGGCAAATAACTTAGGGTGTGTTTCCTGACCCAATACGCTTTGACATTCTTCCACAAAATCATTGGGATACAAGGTATAAGCAGCTTCCAGCAATCCCCTTCTATAGGCAGGGCTTCCCTTTTGATAGTTTGTAAAGCCTTTTTGAATGATGGCTTTTGTTTCGGCATTTCGGGTATGCGACATGCCCATTCCCCAATACGCCCCTTGCCATGCGGACTCATTCAGGCTATCCGAAGACGATGTGCTTACACCACCAATAATTTCTTCGGTTAACTTATTCTTAAAAGCCGTACGCTCTTGTTGTGTTGCCCTGCTTGCAAAAAGGATTTCTTGCTCATTCACTCCTTCTTGACCGCCACATTGGAACAGAAAGAATGATAGGAATAGCGCTATAGGTATTTTCTTCACAATCATATCTTTGTTGAATCGTTGAATTTCAATACGTCGTATTAAGTTGAATCGTTGATTCGAGTTGAACTGTTGATTGATATATATGCTCATACAACATATCAACTCGAATCAAGACGCCATGTAATGGAGTGAAGCTCAATTAACATACACCGTGTAGCGGCATGAACAGTCCCTTTCAGAATACTTAGAGGTTTTCAGGAAACTTGGCTGGAGCCGGATAGATGGCTGGAAAGACCTTTCGCTTGCTCCATAATGCTTCGTAGAAGAACCATACTTCGCCTTGCACTCCTTGCTTTCGGTTGTAGCGCACCAGGTTCACCAAGTACTCATCTGATGGAATGTAATCGCCTACTCTGGTGAGAATCCCTGGATAATAATGCTTGCTGTAAGGGGCCAAAACATCTAGGTCTCCTTTGAGTAAGGAAGTATAGGCTCCTAGTCCTTGTTCCTCTTTTCGGTACAGCTGAGGGGATACTACGTCAACTATTCCTCGTCGTAGCCACTCTTCCCAATCTTGTAGGTAGTTATCCAAGCTCCATCCTCTTGGGCTAGGCGACCAGGTTACCAGACAATTGGGGTCTGCTTCTTTTACATCTTTATATACCCACTCTCCGAAATCTGATAGTTTATCGGCTCTCCACTGTTTCCAATGTGTTTCGGCATCTGACGTTGGCACCTCTTTCCCTGTTTCTTCTTTGTATAGCCTTTTCGTAAACGCATCATACCCTCCGTTGATTGGCATCGCCGGTAAGCGATCGTCTCCCTGAATACCATCCACCTCATAGTTATTCACCACCTCCAGAATGAGGTCATGCATAAACTGTTGTACCTCTGGGTGGAAGCCGTTTAACCAATAAAAATTATTCTTTCGGGTAATATTCTGAGTAACCCCATTAAGAGAGTATGTATTGAGCTGTTCACTGGCCCAGTCAGGGTGTTTATTTAAAATAGGTGAGGGTTGGCCTTCGTAGTGAGAGGCAAAGCCATACTCAAACCAAGCAATAACTTTCAAGTCTCTTGCGTGGGCTTTCTCAATCAAGTATGCTAAGCGATCAAAGTCGTCTCTATAGAAAGTCACTGACGCAGGAGTAGGATAGCCAACGGTTTCCTGCATCACTGTACTAGGATGAAGTGTATTACTCTTGTTATATGTCACCACAAAAATGGTATTGAACCCATAGTCTGCGATACGATTTACGGCATTGTCAATCGTCGATTGAGAGATCAGGGCATCACTGGCTACATTCGTTAGCCATACGCCTCTTACGCCCACCTCCTGTGTACTTGCGGAAGTCGCCTTGACGGTATATTCTTTTACCTGTCCCTCTTTTTCCAACACCAATGTCAAAGGAGCTGATAAGTCAACAGTACTTCCCGAAGAAGGGGTAGCCACTACACCATTGGACAGGTCCAACTTTATTTTAACCGCATCCAGAGCTGTTCCATAGGGTAAGGAAAAGGAAACTTCTGTGCCTTCTATGCTTCCCTCTTGATATAGTTCTGGCAACACCATCCCTTGCAATGCAATCTCTTGAGGCGCTGCTTGCTGGGTAACATATACGGTATATTGTTTTTCATCTCCGTTTTCGGCTGTAACCGTATAGTATACTTCTTTTGTAAAGTTCTTTTCTTCTCCAGATGCAGGCGATACGTTAGCATAAGCCGACACTTCTACCGTTGGGGCTAAAGCTTCTATATTCCATTCATGAGGAATCTCCAAACGGATATCATTTCTGGAGCTATTGATCAGTCCGGTCACCTCCTCTCCTCCTTGCTCAATGCTAAAGGAAAGGATATTGGCTTCTGAGGAGCGCATCTCTTTTTGGGTATCACAAGTCCAAAAGAACATGGACATCAATCCCACAAAAACAGGTATTAGGATACTGCTGTTGTGTCTCATATATTTTTTTCAGAATAATATTTCTTGATAATTTCCTTATAACGGTGTAGTCCTTCATAGAAGAAATAAACTTCTCCTTCAAAGCCTGCGGCACGATTGGCTTGTAGCATCTGCTCAAAAAAGGCTTCCGTAGGCATTTTACTTCCTGCCTTGATCAACATCCCCGGGTATAGCTTATCTTTCTTCGCCTGTATTGGGTAGGAGGCACAAGCTTCCAGCGTCTGTTGATAAAAATCGATATCGTAACGGTATACCTGAGGAATCAATAAATCTACGTATCCGTGATTTAACCAAGTAGGCCAATCCTGTAAATACTCCTCTTTGGACCAAGGGTATACGGAAGGAGCCATGGAAACCACACAATTAGGGTCCGCTTTCTTTACCTTTTGGTATAAAGAAGCCATAAAGTTATTTAAGCGCTCTGCTCTCCAATTGACCCATTCAAAATCCTTATAGTATTGTGGAGGCTCCTGACCAAAGTGTTCTTTTTTATAAGCTTCGATCACTCCAGGGTTATACCCGCCCTGAGAAGGCATCGCCGGTAAGCGGTCGTCACCTTGTATCCCATCTACCTCGTATTTGTTGACCACCTCCAGAACCAATGAAGTCATGAAGTCCTGTACCTCAGGGTCCAGCGCGTTCATCCATTCAAAGCCATTCTTCTTCACAAGCTTTCCTTCATTATTCAGGGAGGCCCAATGAGGCTTCTTTTCCAATAGAATTCCTCCATTGGCATTATAGGAAGACGAGAAACCAAACTCGAACCAGGCATATACCTTGATTCCTCTTTGGTGTGCGGCCTCGATCATTTCCTGTAAAGGGTCCCTTCCTGTATTTTCAGGATCTAGTTCGGGATCTATTTCTACACCCGTAAAGTCCTTCATCACTTGGGAACGATACATCGTTTGGGCCTTATTCCAGGTCACCATAAAAATGGTATTGATGCCTAGTTCCTCACAGAGCGCTACGGCTTCCTCTATTTTTTCTTTGGAGTACAGTACCTTGCTATCCACATTGGTTACCCATACACCTCTTAAGGGTTCTTTTTTAGGGATATTTTCTTTATGACTGGCTGAGGACGGCTGTGATTCTTTGACGTTGCAACTACTGAGTAGAAGTGCAAAAAAGAGGGATAAAAAGATCGTGTGCTTCATTAGTTTGTCGTGGTTGTTTATTGTTTCACAGGGCGGTGCCCTGTGCTATGGGCGATACCTTATCTATGGGTAATACCCTGTACTATTAGCGATGCTCTGTGCTATGGGGGATATCCTATATTATGGGGGTACCCTGTACTATCTGTATTGTGCTGTCATTCGTGCTTTTATTCCATTAGCTCTATGATCAACAGGGAAAAAATAAAGCCACCGTTTATCACAAAACGATGGCTTTAATCCTATCATAAACTTATTCAGTCTCTTCTACAACAGGGGCAATTCTTGATAGCTCAAATGCTTGAACACCCGCATTTGTTCCTAGAAGGTATGCTTGTGCAACTTCATTTTCCTCATCTACGGTGATCACAATATCACCAGTACCATTCACGTTGCTCACTCCTGCTTTTAGCGGCACCCAATCAGAAACGAAAGGCATATAGTTATAACCCGCTTCTTGACGCTCTTCTACCGTTGCTTCAATCATTTCAGGATTAGTAATATCAACCACTCTCATAAGGGCTCCCTGAGTCCATCCTGACTGGAAGAATGCAACAAACTTAGCACCGTTAAACTCAAATGTGCTCATCTCGTTTGCACCTGATACTTCACTAGTACTAAATACGTGCTTCACTTTACCTGTCGCATCCGCCAATCCAACTTCAAAGGTAGAGTTTACAAGGATATCATCCTGATCAGTAGCTCCTACAGGCTCTACTCCTACCGTCATTTCCCAGTTTGTTCTACCGTTGGAGAACTCATAAGCAATCTTGTCTGGTGTTTCGCTTACCAATTCACCACTTTTCACCGTCCAACGCAAAATGATGTTGGTCATAGAAACTGGTGCGTAAATTACTGCATCACCTGCAAGGTCTCCCTTCACGGTAAAATCAGCATGACCTACCAAAGCTGTTTCCCATGGCTTAGACTCTGCTCCATAGTGCTCTGTAATATCGTGTGTCCACTTCAAGAAAACTTCTGGTGCAGCGTTTACATCATTCCACTTGTAAATAATAAACTCATCGTCTGGTTTTCCGACTACGTTTGAAGATAAGATCACGCCTTTATCATCTGCAGCAATCTTTCTTCCTGTCCCGATTCCTTCTATATTCATCAGGCCAATTTTAGAACCATCCATACGGTCATAGATCTCGTACTTAGACTCGTCACGGTGTAGTAAGACTACATAGTCACCGCTAATCGCCATCCCTGATGGTTTGTGATCTGTCCAACCTTGCTCTGAGTGAGACAATCCCCAAAGGTCTGTCACCGTACCAAAGCCGTAAGCCAGACGATTATCAACAATCACAGAAATTTGAAAAACTTTCTCGACTCCATCAGTTCCAACCAAAGTAAACGTCAAAGGAGCTGAGAAATCATAAGCCGTATCTGCAGCATAGTCCTTAATGGTCGTTACATCTGATATCTCGAAAATTGGGATCAAGTTCGTGATGTCCGTACCCAAAGGAACCAACACAGAGATGGTCTGTCCTTGAATATCGATGGCCTCAGCCTCCAACTCTAGTCCCTGAAAAGAAAAACTTATTAGTTCTGCTGGATAGGTTTCTTCCGGAGTTACGGGATCCTCCGAACAAGCAGACATTCCAAATAGTAGGGCTACCAAAAAAACGCTAGAAGACCATAGCGTAGCAATCTTGTGTTTCATATGAAAGTAGTTGTTTATAGTGAATAAAAACAGTCTGATTATCTCTAAGAGATCAGACTACTTAATCACTAGAGTAAAAAGTTTTTATTTTGTACCTCAAAAAGATTACAAATCAATCACTTCCATCTCCATTATTTAAATAATAATCAATATTTAATGATTATCACATCCCTACCTTAAACTCAAACACTATGTATTATTCGCACTCTTTTTTCTAAAAGAAAAAGTAAAATAATAGGCCATAATAAAGTACCTGCCTATAAAATATTGCTACACTATACCACTCAACACATTAAAAAAATAGACTATTATCTTACCTTTTTATCTTATGAAACCACACCTTTTTACAGGAATTGTCGGTCTTATTCTTTTACTGTTATTTCCCGATATTATCCATACAACAAATGCTGGGGAGCCCTTGTCTGAGGCAAAGGCATACACAAAGACCTATCAACAAAGTATTTCTATTCAAGGAGTCGTTACTGAAAGTTCTGGAGCTCCTCTTCCCGGTGTTACCATTCGCATCAAAGGAGGAACATCAGGAACGGTTAGTGATGTAGAAGGACGTTTTAAACTCAATATTTCACAACTTCCTCAGATACTCTTGTTCAGTTATATTGGGTATGATTCCCAAGAAATCACTGTTCAAAATGCTACTACTCTTAAAGTGGTCATGCGAGAAGCCGTTGGGGAAATGGATGAAGTCGTTGTCACAGCTTTCGGACTAGAAAGGGAAAAGAAAGCATTGGGCTATGCTGTACAGGAAGTTAAAGGAGATGACCTACTTCAAGTTCGTCCTACCAATATTGCCAACTCACTATCCGGTAGAGTGGCTGGAGTACAGATTCAAGGAGGAGGTACCGGAGAAGGTGGTTCACCACGAATCGTTATCCGAGGTATGAACTCTATTGCGGGAAGCAATGATCCCTTGGTGGTCGTCGATGGTATTCCTGTGAGTGGTGGAAGCCGCAGTCAGGCCAGTGCCAATGGAGGGATTGATTATGGAAGTGGATTATCGGACATCAACCCAGATGATATCAAGACCATTTCTGTTTTAAAAGGAGCCAATGCAGCAGCCCTATACGGTTCCAGAGCTGCCAACGGTGTCATCCTGATCACCACCAAAAGTGGTCGTTCCCGTAAAGGAATTGGTGTACACTACAGTCTCAACAGCATGTACAGTAGCCCTATGGTCATGCCAGCGTTCCAAAACGAATATGGCCGAATGTTACGCTACCAGGAGGCTAATTCGCAATGGGTAGAACCTGCTGACTTTACCTCTTCCTGGGGGGCTTCTGCGATGGATGGTCGTTCTTTTGTCAACTGGAAAGGAGAGGAAACTACCTACGATGTTCAAGAAAATAATGTCCAAGACTTTTTCAGAACAGGGAGCAACAATACTCATTCCCTTTCTTTGGAAGGTGGAAATGACAAGACACAGGCACGTTTCTCGTTTACCCACAATACCCTAAAGTCTATGATTCCCAATAGTGAGATTCAGAAGACCAACCTGGGACTAAGTGTCAATACAGCCTTAAGTGATAAACTTACAGCCAAAGCAAAGGTCAGTTATATTTTACAGGATGCCCAAAATCGTCCACAACTGACAGATCACCCCGACAACCCTATGTATGGCTTCTTGCGTATGCCAAGAAACATTCGACTAGAAGATTTACAAACATATGAAGATGCCTTGGGCTACCCTATTCTTTGGGATGGAGCCGGAGGACCTAGTCAGGCAAGCCGTAACCAAAACCCTTATTGGACCATCAACAATAACACGAACGATGACCAACGCAACCGACTTATTGCCATGGCATCCCTACATTATCAGGCGACAGATTGGTTACAACTGATGGTTCGAGGAGGTACTGATTTCAGCAGTAGTCAAAAGGAACGTATTGTTGCTAAATGGACTGCCTTTGAAGGAGGAGCTACTCGCTCCAAATACTATCAGACCATGGGCACGGGGCAAGAAAGTAATATCGACTTTCTGGTAACCGCACAAAAGGATCTAATGCTCAACGGTAAAAGTATCTCCCTATCAGGCTCTGCCGGAGGTAACCTAATGAAAAGTATGGGTAGAAGCATGAGCCATAATGGTATCAGCTTCCTACTGGATGACCTATACAATATCAGTAATACTGACGTACAAACGGCAGGACAAGGGTTTAGTCAAAAGGAAATACAATCGCTCTACGGAATGGCACAGATTGGATACGAGAACATGGTCTTCTTGGACCTTACTGCTCGTAATGACTGGTCTTCTACCTTACCTGCCCATAACCGTTCTTACTTTTACCCTTCAGCCTCTTTATCGGCCGTTTGGACAGACATCTTTAAAGTCTCTTCCAATATCTTCTCCTTTGCTAAAACCCGTTTTTCATGGGCGCAAGTGGGTAATGATACCAGTCCTTATCAAATGGACTATTACTATTCCATCGGTCCAACCATACATGGACAAAGCTATGGAGACAAGCCTTGGACCCGTCCCAACCTGGACCTAAAACCAGAGATTACTACTTCCCTGGAGTTGGGCTTGGATATCCGTTTGTTTGAGAACCGATTGGGTATGGATGCAACCCTTTATAAAACAGGTACGGTTAACCAGATTATCTCTATGCCTGTCACCCGAACAACCGGCTACTCCTCTATTATGACAAATGCCGGACTGATCGAAAACAAGGGACTAGAGGTACAACTTACTGCCGACATCCTGAAAAAGAAGCATTTAGAATGGACAATGGGACTCAATGTTGCCCGAAACATCTCGGAAGTTGTTCGATTGGATGACCTGGTACCGGTTTATGGATTAACCTCTGCCAGTACTGTTAAAGTACAGGCTATCGAAGGTCAACCTTATGGAGATATTGTCGGTACCCGATATGCCCGAGTAGAAGAAGGTGAGTTTGCCGGGGAGATTATTGTCGACAGCAAAGGATTGCCTATCGTCAACCCTGAGCCTCAAGTGATCGGAAACTTCAATCCAGACCTTACTGGAGGATGGAGTAACTACCTACGCTACAAGAATATCAGCCTGAACGTATTGCTTGATTTCCAAATGGGAGGCGATATTTTCTCTCTAACCAATGTCATTCTATCCAGAGAAGGAAATGCTGAATGGACTGTTGAGGGAAGAGAAGAATGGGCTGCTTCAGAGGCTGCCAGAAAAGAAGCAGGTCTGACCCCTGCCAAGTGGTTCCCTACAGGAGGGATCACCGTAGGGGTGCAGCAAGAAGGGGTGGATGAAAATGGCACACCTATTTACAAAACAAATAATCGTGCCGTCTCTCCAGAAGACTATTGGAGAAGTATAGCTGCAGATGACCGTATCGTGGCTGAAGAGTTTCTTTATGATGCCTCATTTGTGAAAGTGAGAGAAGTTAGATTGACGTATAGCCTTCCACAACGCTGGCTAAAAGCCTCTTTCCTTGAGCGTGCAGACATTGCCTTGGTAGGCAATAACTTATTCTTCTTGCACAAGAATACGCCAGGATTTGACCCTCAGGCTTCCTACAACGGAAGGGGAATTGAGTACTCCGCCATTCCTACTGCCCGACAGATGGGATTTAACGTTAATCTAGCATTCTAGTCAGGTTGACTCGAGTTGAATTATCAACCGAATTCAAGAAACTTGAAACTAATAATTAAACAGTATCTATCCATAAAATAAAGTTGAATAAATAACCGACATACTACTAACCAGCTCTGTTGAATCGTTGAATTTCTCCTTCGGAGAGTTGAATTGAGCTTCGCTCGTTGATTCGAGTTGATTCGTTGTATGGGGACATATAACTATCAATCAACAGTTCAACTCGAATCAACGAGCGAAGCTTAATTCAACGATTCAACGGTTCAACAAAGCGATTTGGTAGTGTGACGGATAAATATTCAAACTTAATAGATGGATAGATAAGAACAACTACTTCTATGAATACAATAAAACATACAATTAGTATTGGTTTACTGACTATAGCATCAGTCTTAGGGCTGAATGGTTGTACCGATCATTTTGATGAACTCAATAGCAATCCCAATGCTACTACAGATATAGAACCTAAGTACTTACTTAGCCGTGCGATGGTCAAAGGTGTTGGAGACTATACCACTTATTATTATACACAGCATTATGCTTCTTTTTTGTCCCAATATTTCACTAATACCAACCCGGGACATATTACAGATGCTTATTTCCATAGTGACCCATGGAACGCGACGTTATGGTCGAGAGCTTATGCACAGTCCTATAGGGGGTTTCTAGGATTGGCAGATCATGCGATGAAAAAAGCGCACGAAAAGGAGTTGGACTATCAAGAAGGACAGGCTAAGATCCTTCGTGCCTTATGGTTTCTAAGGCTAACAGATACTTTTGGTGATATTCCTTACTCGGAAGCCTTCTCAGCGGACGATGCCGAAAACCCTATCCTTACCCCAAGATACGACGAGCAAGAAGCTGTTTACACGGCATTATTTTTGGAACTAGATGAAGCAGTACAGTTGCTGAGTTCAGCAGAAGGAGGAGCACGTATGGGGGGGAATGACCTTCTATTAAATGACGACTTATTGAAATGGCAACGCTTTGCCAATTCTCTTCGCTTGCGTATGGCTATGCGCATTTCCCTTGTTGCTCCTGCCAAAGCAGAAGAAGAGTTCAATAAGGCCTTATCAGCTACAGGAGGTGTGATGGAGAGCAACCTTGATAATGTGGGTTTGCTTACTGACCCTGCCGGACCCGCTGGCTTCCAGCATATGAATCCTCTAAAAGTCAATGCTAATCAGTTCCCAAGATGGTATAGAGTCTCAGAAACAGCAGTTCATTACCTGGAGACTTTAAATGACCCTCGTATAGAACGATATGCTGCTCCAAGGTTAGATTACCTTAAGGGACTTAATACTACCTTAGCGCAAATCAATAGCGATGCTCTTTCTCCTGAGGAACAGCAGTTTCATGCGGAAGCAAAGGCTGCAACACAAACAAGGGTATCCTTATTTGAAAAGCCTTATGGGTATATGGATCAAGTAGAAAGCTTTCTTGGTGAACAGGGAATTAGCCTTGCTGATCAAAAACGTTATAAGGGCGTTCGTAATGGACAAAGTCCTTCTACCCTATCGCAAATGCAGGATCAACTCAATGATTACTCTGAGCTGGGAGAGTACTTAAGACAAGATGACTTCAAGATTTATTTAATTACTTATCCAGAGGTATGTTTCCTTAAGGCAGAAGCCGCCTTGCGCTTTCAAAATGATGCCGTAACAGCTTCCGTAGAATACGAAAAAGGTGTTCGGGCTTCCATGGATATGTATGCTATTCCAGAACTAACGGAAGATGATACTAATCGATATGAAGCGTACCTTAACGGCCCTGCAGCCTTTAAAAGCACTGGCAGCACGGAAGAGCAAATCGCGCAAGTGATTACGCAGAAATGGATTGCCAATTACTCTAACGGTTTTGAAGCCTGGGCAGAGTGGAGAAGAACAGGATATCCTCAATTATTCCAGATCAACAGCACTGGAGACACAGAAGGCGTGCTTCCTAGACGATGGATGTATATCATCGATGAGTTTCGTTATAATCAGGAAAGCGTAGAAGCTGCCAGTGAACGAATTGGAGGAAACACGATGATGCAGCCCATGTGGTGGGACAGTCAGTATAAAGATAAGCCTGCACATTGGGATTTGATGGAATAAACGTATGTTTATCGCTTATCGGTTATTGCTTATCGTTTCTTTTTTTTCTTTAAACGTATCCAAGTAAAGCTATAACCGATAAGTGATAAACTATAACTGATAAACTAACGTATACATGCAACAAAAACCTGTAACCATTGCTACTTCGCCTACCCATACCGCATTCAAAAAGCGATCGATGGGATTAGATGCTTTAAGAGGTATTGCCATTTTGGCGATGATCTTCTCTGGGCATATTGCTCACCTGGATTCCTTATCTGGATGGCTGTTCCATGCTCAGGTAGGGCCTCCTGACTTCAAGTTTCACCCTGAAATCCCCGGGATTACATGGGTAGACCTGGTATTTCCTTTTTTCCTGTTTGCGATGGGAGCTGCCTTTCCCTTGGCTTTACGCAAGAAGCTAGGGCAGGGAGAGCCTCTCTGGATAATCCTTTTGTACATTCTCAAGCGAGGAGCTTCTTTAGTATTTTTTGCTATTTTCCTCCAGCATATGAAGCCTTGGGCACTGCAAAGTACTCCGGACGCAATTGGATGGCTTAGTAGCCTGACTGCTTTTATTACCTTGTTTTTGATCTATACTTCCTTTAAAGAAACGATCAATCGCTATAAGGTTATGATACGAGTTATGGGCTTTGGTATCGCCTTTAGTTTACTGGCTTTTGCACACTTCTACTTTGGACTATCGTTTAGTGTCAAGCGTTCTGACATTATCATCCTTGTACTAGCCAACATGGCTATATTTGGTAGTCTTCTCTGGTTAT
Source organism: Algivirga pacifica (assembly GCF_039543525.1). Classification (NCBI taxonomy): domain Bacteria; kingdom Pseudomonadati; phylum Bacteroidota; class Cytophagia; order Cytophagales; family Flammeovirgaceae; genus Algivirga; species Algivirga pacifica. The sequence continues at coordinate 173,607 of NZ_BAABJX010000017.1, read as the reverse complement.
TTACAAAAGATAATCTACTGGCTCGTCTAGGAATTATGGCCCTGCTGATTGCTATCCGCTTAAGCAAAGACATTCCGGGAAGTTGGCAGCAGGTTGCCTGGGGATTCTCTCCTGCCACTTGGTTGTATACGCTGTATTTCTGCCAATACCTATTAATCATTATTCCGGGAACGATTCTAGGGGATATGGTCTATAAAAACCTGAAAGGAAATGGGATTACCTTTTCTCAAGAGCAGACCACTACTCAAAAGGTGCTGTTTGGTTCTATACTGTTCAGTATTATTGTCTTGAATCTAGTGGGACTATATATGCGTTGGCTCAACCTAAACTTTTTAGGAACGGCAACACTCCTACTCGCTGCTTACTGGCTCATTCGTACTCCAAAAGAACACGATAAGCCTCTATACTTACAACTATTCCAATGGGGAAGCTACTGGCTATTATTGGGCTTATTCTTTGAGGCTTACGAAGGGGGGATTCATAAAGATCATGCCACCATCAGTTACTATTTTGTAAGCAGCGGACTCGCTATTTTCACCTATATTATTCTATCTATGCTCGATCAGAAAATAGGACAACATCCCGTCTTCTCGTTTGTCGTGATGAACGGCCAAAATCCTATGATTGCCTATGTAGGGGCTGCGCTCTGTATTATTCCTATTTTCTCTTTGCTCCATATTACTCCATTCCTTCACCAGCTACAGGAATGGCATCCTTGGTTAGGAATACTTAAGGGAGCGATCATCACGATCGTCGTAGGGCTATTGACTGTATTCTTTACTAGGCGGAAGGTCTTTTGGAAGAATTAATTTTCATTTTTTTTATTATCAATTTTCAATGATGTGCTGCTTGAAGCGTTGAGGGTGATTTTGGATAAACAAGTTGCACTGGTCTTAGGCTCCTGCCTAAGACCTAAAAGCGCTTTCGCCGAGCGTCCACGCTCGGATGGTATAAGTGGAAAAATAAGGTTGGTGATAAATTGAATGAAAAATCGTTGTGTTTCGTATAGTGACGGGTTGATTAAGGTTGAATAAATAACCGACACAATAGTTATCTCCATCCCCGCCTAGGGTTGAAACCCCAGTCTCTGTTTGAAATACCGCTATGCGGTGATCTATACTACTGTTTTTCTGTCTAACAAATAATATACGTTGGTTATAGATCGCCACAACGTGGCAATTCTAAAAGAGCCTGGGGCTTTAGCCCTAGGCGGAGTTGAGGGAAACATTTATGACGCTTAAATATTCAAACTTAATTAGTCCTAGGCGGAGTTGGGAAAAGAATTTATGACGATTATTTATTCAACGTTAATTACTTAAAAGCATCCGAAAGCACCGCTCCTCCGCAAAGGAAATGATATTACCTCCGTATGGATTTTTATAAATAGGCCACATAATTAAACAACAATCACTTTCTTAACCCCATAGCGCTGCCCGTTTTGATAACGCAGCAAGTACGTTCCTTTAGGCCAATCCGACGTATTTATTCTCAACGATTTATTTCCCTGAAGCCCCTGCTTTAAGAGTTGTTTCCCATAGATATTCATCACCTCTATGGTCGCATTCTTTTCCATAAATTCGCCCTTCACCATAATATACTCCTTGGCTGGATTGGGATAAACAGAAAAGGCAACTTCAGGAGTTTGTACATGGACGGGAACAGGAGATTCTTTATAGTTGGGAGGAATAATGCCCTTGCTTTGCTGAAGAAGGTTGGCAAATTTCTCAGGAGTTACAAAGATAATTTCTTTTCCATACGCTTCATCTTCTTCTACTAGGTTGATGATTTTCTTAAGGCGTTTTAGGGAGATATCCACATTCTCAGGGGCTGTTCTGTTTAGGTAATTATCTTTTCGGAGACGTTGATAACCAACTAGGGTAAACGAAGGTTTCGTTTTCTTAGCAACCCTATCGATGATATCATCAGCCACCGTATAGGTATTATTCATATCCCCATAGAAAGTCCCATCATCCACATGGTTGAAGAGTAGGTGTTCTTCTCTGATCGTAGTGGTTTGGGTAGGCAGCTTTGGATCAAAAAGGAACGTAAGCTCTGAACCTATGGCCTTATTGAAAGCCCCAAGTTTATTAAAGTTAAAGCTATTGTCAATCGTAATGTTGCGGTAGTCAGAGACTCCTTTGCCATTGTAGTGCTTATAGGCATAGAGCTGTGCTATATCAAAGGTATCCATCAAGGCTTTGCTTTCGAGAATGGCATTATCCAGTACTTCTTCTGGAAAAAGATCGGGATAAGTATACCCAAGAGGTGTAGTCACCGCCAAAAAGCCATCTTGCTCCGTAGCAGAAGAAAGGTAATGGTGGGCGATAAAAGGTGCTTGCTGTAATAAATGTAGGTTGAAGCCCCAGCCAATAGGTACATTTCCTCTTTCCTGTGACAGCCATGCACCAGCCTGCAACCCATAGGTCCAGTTTCCGGCATCTCCTTCCGAACCAATCATCAGTACATAATGCTTCTCTTCCAGATACAGCGAATCGCGGTCGAACTGATTGGCTTTTCGTTCAGGAAGCGGTTGATCTACCTTATAAGAAGTATGCCAGGACATATTGGATAATAATGTCTCATGAAAACTCCCTCCATAAGCGGAAAACCACTGGATCAAAGGTTCTGGTCGCATCCATCCATAGATATGAAAGATCTGCCCTTTATTCTCCTGCCTCATATACCTTAGAATATCCTCAATAATCGTTGCCTTCTCTTCTGGTAAGCTATCGAAGTATAGTGACGAAGTTCCTCCAAGATTCACCTGAAACATTTGCTCTTTGACCGTATAATCGGTTAACTCTCGTATATAGAATTTCTTAGGATTACTCCGTGGCAGTAAACTATTCACACCATCTTGCAAAAGCAAAATATAACGCTCCATGGACGTGAGGGAGGTATTGTTCCAGTCATGTGCTTCAAGTTCCAAACGGGCAGGAAATTGTATAGTAGCGAGGGACTGACGATAGTCTGTTACTTCTACAGAATCCGTCAGGATAAAATCAAGGGCTAAGGCTCTTTCCTTTGTCATTGGAAGCCGGTCTGTCAATCCTCCAAGCATCCCTGCAAACTCTCCTTGCCACAGAAATTGCTGCCCCTCAAAATTAGAGGCAACCTGCAAGGAGTCATAGGTAATCACTCCATTGAGCTGCTCCTTAAATGCAATCACTAATGCATTAATATCATTTGTTGTGATAAACTCAATACCATCTGCCGCATATAGCTTTGCCCACTCTTCATCCGTTCGGGTATAGCTCCAGGTCTCGTTGACATTCTGAAGATAAAGTTGGGAGGAATCCCGGTTGACAATACCCGCAAGACCCATTGCCAAAAGACGTTCTTCCTTGGTACGAAAAGCACCGTCGTATAACCATTTTGTTTGTGCAAAAGCTTGTGTAACAGAGAAAAATAATAGAAAAAAGGTAAGAATTTTAAAAGTGCTCTTCATTAGAAATTAAGGTTGGGTTTTGATGCTTATTTTCTAATAAAGAGTCAAAAAGAGCGTTTTGTAATGAGAAATGATCGCTCGTGTATTACTACCCTCCTATATTCAAATATCTATGCGAACAGGGTTCCAATCTGGCGTATTAACATAGGACGTATCCAGATAGAACTGTCTGTCTTTGTTGATTCTATAATCAAAGCGACCATGAGATACCTCTGTTGTACTTCCTGATGCATTGGTAGTGGTAAACCCGAAGGTTCCAGATAAGATCAAACGGGTAGAGTCTAGATCTGTAAACCTAAAGAAAATTTGCCCCACACCTCTTGGGGTAGCATTTCGAGAATAATAACGTGTTCCTATAAGAGCGGTATTATCCTGTCCGTCTAAGGTAATTTTTTGTCCCTTTAGATTTTCAAGATCATCAAACTTCGTAATTCCTTGTTCTGATAAGTGAAAACGAATGGTTGTTTGCTCTTCTTCGATATAGCCTATAAACTCAATAAACAGGCTATCCCTTAAAGGATCTGCTACTACTATTGGCTCAAAAGATTCTATCCACAAGAACCTGGTCACCGTAGATCCCCACACCTTACCATTGACCATCGCCCCGGCAGTTTCATTTCCACTTTCAGAATATTTAGGTAAGCGTGGGTCTATTGGGTCTGGAACAAATGTTCCATCGCAAGCCAATAGTAAAATCATCATGAACACGATTAAGAGTCTATTGATTATCATTGAAATTGAGTTTTAGGCCAGCAATAATGTTAAAGTGTTTAATATCACGAATTTCGGAAGTAAAGTTACCGAGAGGGTCAATCTCATAGTAATCAAGAACAGAATATACCCCATAAACTACTCGTGTAAATACATTGATCTTCCTATTCTTAAAAAAGTTGACTCCTCCAATAAGGTCTAGGTCGTAATTATTATAGGTTAAAGTACCCTGTTCTACACTGGTCGAAATCAACTTATTTCCTGCTACTCCTCCTTGTAGCGATATACTTTTTATCAAGTCATACTCCAATAATATTGGTAGTGTCAGATAGTTAAAATTAAAATCATAACGCTGCCCTAGCTCCTGTTTATAACCTTTTCGAACCACTCCTAACTCACCAAGTAACGTAAGTCTATTTAATTTTTTAAACGGATAAGTTGTCAAGGAAAGTCCAACATAATAGCCTGTAGAAGGCATAATGTTTCTCAAATCTATTTCATATCGTATATGAGAATAACTGCTCCCTGCCAGTAATCCAAATACAGGTTGGGAGCGTTTATCCAATGCTGATGTCTGCTGAGCATTCAGTGGTAGTGCCTTGGAAGAGAAGAATAGTAAAAAAAGCGTTACGATAGCAATGAATCGCATAATGTTGATAGTTTTAGATGAGGTGGTTATTATTTTCTAAAGACAATTAAATATTGATTATTGACAATACCCACTCACAAAATAATGGTTGATTTTACTCTAGAGTCTCCTGTATCCAATAAAGGCACCTTGATAAGGTGTCTCTACGAGTTTTTTGATTATTATTTTTTGGATAATTACATGACATTGTGGAGATTACTCTAATAAACCCAAGTTTAGCTTATTATCCTTACCATTACCATGAACAAACCCTTATCGCTGTTAAGTATATTCCTCTTAGGGTGTATACTTCCATTAAACGCACAAATCACTCCGAGCAAGGAGTCTTTGTCCGGCATGTATCCGGGAAAATCCTACTCCCCTTATGCTTCCCGTAACTTCTCTGACAAAGTTTATTGGGGAGACACCCACCTGCATACCCGTCTATCTGCCGATGCCGGACTCTTTGGCAATACCTTGGGACTAGCGGAAGCATTCCGATTTGCCAGAGGGGAAGAGGTGGTTGCCTCTACCAATCAACCCGTTCGATTATCCAGACCTTTGGATTGGCTTGTGATTGCAGATCACTCCGATATGATGGGATTTTCGGAAGATATTGCTAAAGGAGCCTCCAATGTATTGGCCTATCCAGAAGGAAAAAAATGGTATGAGGGACTGCAAGCGGGAGGAGATAATGCCGCCGATGCCGCCATTGACCTAATTACTAATTTCTCCCAAGGAACCTTACCAGAAGGACTAGTCAAGGAATACTCTCCTGGCTCCAAGGTCTATGCCTCTGTCTGGAATCGGGTGATCAAAACGGCTGAGGAATTTAACGACCCTGGAAAATTCACCACGATTATTGGTTTTGAGTGGACTTCTCTGGTCAAAGGAAATAACCTTCACCGTAACGTATTGCTTCGGGATGGAGCGGAACGTGCTAAACAGGTGATGCCTATGGTCACGCAACCTCCTGTAGGTTCTACAGATCCCTTAGACCTTTATGCCTGGCTAGAGAACTATGAGAAAACAACGGGGGGCTCTGCTTTTGCTATTGCACATAACGGAAACCTTTCTAATGGTCTCATGTTTCCCATGGACGAGCAATATACCGGAAAGAAAATCGATGAAAATTATGTTCGCTTAAGAGCAAAATGGGAGCCTCTATATGAGTGGACGCAGATCAAGGGGGATGGAGAAACCCACCCTATTCTATCGCCTGCTGATGAGTTTGCAGATTATGAAACCTGGGATGTCGGCAACCTGGATTTAACCCAGAAGAAAACAGAGGAGATGCTTGCTGGAGAATACGCAAGAGAAGCCTTGAAGAATGGTTTGCTGTTGGAGAAAAAGCTTGGCGTGAATCCTTATAAATTTGGATCGGTGGGCTCCACCGATAGTCATACCTCCCTATCAACAGCAGAAGAAGACAACTTCTTTGGAAAGGCTACCAGTGCAGAACCTTCTCCTAAACGTATGCACCATCCTTTTGTCAAAACCGATATAGGGGTTTACGAGGGGTATGAACTCGTATCTTCCGGCTATACCGGCGTATGGGCCAAAGAAAATACCCGGGAAGCGATCTGGGATGCCCTTGCCCGCAAAGAGGTATATGCCACGACAGGTCCAAGAATGATCCTTCGTTTCTTTGGAGGATGGGACTTTAACGAAAATGATATCAATAGCCGTAACCCTGCCTTTGCTGGCTACCAAAAAGGTGTTCCTATGGGAGGGGACCTACGTTCTAAGGGTCAGAAAGGAAGTCCGACCTTTATGATCTATGCCCTTAAGGACCCTATAGGTGCTAACCTGGACCGTATTCAAGTCATTAAAGGGTGGGTAGACAAGCAAGGAAATACACAGGAAAAAGTCTATGATGTGGTATGGTCTGGCGACCGCAAACCCGATAAAAAAGGAAAGCTTCCTGCTGTAGGTAATACCGTTGACCTCAAAAGTGCCACCTGGACCAACACTATCGGTGCTTCTGAACTAGCCACGGTATGGAAAGACCCTGACTTTGATCCATCCCTTAAAGCTTTCTACTACGTAAGGGTGCTGGAAATTCCTACTCCTCGATGGATTGTCTATGATGCCTTTCGTTATGGTATAGACTTACCGAAAGAAGCTGAAACTAGCGGGCAGGAACGTGCTTATAGTAGCCCAATCTGGTATACCCCTTGATAGTGGTATGGAATCCGTTATGCGGCATCTCGAATTTCACCTTCAATAGGTTGAGCACTTTTGTTCATATTGTTTAGTTGAGCTTCGCTCGTTCATGTTGTTTAGTTGAAAAATGATCTTATCAGAGCTCTATTCAACTCAACTAAACAACATGAACACACGAAGTGTAATTAAACAATATGAACAAATAAATTATCGTGAATTAGCAAGCAGCATCCAACCCAAAGACTTCTACTTATGATAAAACTGATGAAAGAACCCCTATTCCACTTCTTACTTATAGGGGCAGTATTATTTTTCGTTTATGATAGAACACAAGAAACGCATACTGAAGAGAAGCAAATCGTGATTGACGACAATCACCTCAACCATCTGATTTCTTTGTGGCAACTCAAATGGCAACGTCCTCCTACTCAAGAAGAACTCAATGGCATCGTTCAAAAATATATTCGACAGGAAATCCTTTACAGGGAAGCTTTGCGGATGAACCTGGACCATAATGATGAGATGATCAAAAGCCGATTGGCTCAAAAAATGGAATTCCTATCTGATGACCTTACTACTTTATCCGATCCAGTAACGGATGAAACCTTGAAAGGGTATTATACCTCAAACCAAAGCAGCTATCAAAGTCCTGAAACCTATAGCTTTTATCAAGTGGTTTTCTCCGAAGATCGGTACAAAGAGCCTATGCGAGAAGCAAAACGCCTATTGCGTAATATGCCAGATGCTTCTCCTGAAGTTCTGCATGCCTATGGCAGTCTGCGTGCGCTTCCTTTCTTTATTCAAGAACAAAATAAACAACAGGTCGAGAATACTTTCGGAGGATCGCTTCATCAAGCACTTTCAAAACTGCCTACGGAACAGTGGTATGGACCAGTACAATCTGCCTATGGAACACATATCCTCTATCTTACCCAAAAAACGCCTCCAAAAGACCTTCCCTTTGAGCAAGTCAAAAAAGTCTTGCAAAGAGACTATGAGTATAATCGGGCTCAACAAAACCGTGAAGCGATGTATGAGCAAATGAAAAATAATTATAAGATAAAAATAGAAACGGAACTTTACTCAGCAGTGAGCAGTGAGCAGTGAGCAGTGAGCAGTGAGCAGTGAGCAGTGAGCAGTGAGCAGTGAGCAGTGAGCAGTGAGCAGTGAGCAGTGAGCAGTGAGCAAATTATTTAAACGGTAACCGTTAAGCAATAACCGATAAACACAATATGAAACAGACCTCCCCCCTTCTTCACCTTTTCTCATTGATAATCCTTTTACTGATTACTTCTATATCTCTAAGCGATGCCCATGAACTTCGCCCTGCCTATTTGCATATCACTCAAAGTAATGATAGTACCTATAAAGTGATGTGGAAAGTCCCCCGAAAAGGAGATATGGTGCTTCGTTTACAACCTGTTTTTGCACCTTCTTTTCAACTGCAAGCCTCTGCTGTGCCTCAGGCTATTGAAGGTGCTTTACTCTATACCTATGAACTGAAAGGAAGCACTCCTTTAATGGGCACCACACTACATATTGATCAGTTGGACAAAACCATGGTCGATGTGCTTGTCAATGCTACTTTTCTCAATGGGGAAAACATAACACTCCTACTTAATCCCAAGCAAACAAGTGCCCTATTACCCTCCTCTCCAAATAGTAAGGAGGTGATTTACAACTACAGTATACTTGGTATAGAACATATTTGGGAGGGCATTGACCATCTCTTATTTGTCTTGGCTTTAATGATTATTACGAAAGGATTCAGTAAAATTCTAAAAACCATTACAGCCTTTACGATTGCCCATAGCATCACGCTAAGTCTAGCCACCTTGGGATGGGTGAGTATTCCAGGACCTCCGGTAGAAGCTACAATTGCATTAAGTATTGTTTTTCTGGCCGTAGAAATTCTAAAAAATAAGGAAGGAAAATCAACCCTCAGTAGCCGAAAGCCATGGCTCGTTGCTTTTTCTTTTGGACTATTGCATGGATTTGGATTTGCGGGGGCACTATCGGAAGTGGGAGTACCTCAATCAGCGATTCCTTTAGCACTAGCCTTTTTTAATATAGGTGTAGAACTGGGACAAATCGCATTTGTCATTGTGGTGCTGGCAGGGATCAAGTTACTGCTTCTTTACAAGCACTGGCCCGTTTATCTACAAAAGGTTCCTGCCTATGGGATTGGCATTATGGCATCCTTTTGGTTGGTGGAGCGAGTGATCAATTTTTGGTGACCCACGGCGTTGCCGTGGGCTATTTACATTTCATTGCCGTGGGCTATTTGAATTTCATTTCGTTGCCGTGGGCTATTTATAATTTACGGCGGTGCCGTGGGCTAGCCCATGGCATCGCCATGGGTCAATTATTAGTCGTTGAAATGGTAAAGTAGTACAAGGATACCAGAGTACGCTGGTTTTCTTTGTCCTTCGATTTCCAATTTCACATCTACCTCAATTTTTACTACACCTCTCAAGTTAGCAATAGAATGCAAGCTTGCTTTCAGTCTTACACGGTCATTTACCTTTACAGGCTGTGCAAAACGTAGCTTCTCTACGCCATAGTTCACCATCATCTTTAGGTTCTCTGCCTGCAAGATTTGGTTCCATAGGTGAGGCACCAATGACAAGGTCAAGTATCCATGTGCAATGGTTGTTCCGAAGGCACTTTCTTTCTCCGCTCTCTCCGGCTGCGTGTGTATCCACTGATCATCCAGGGTTGCATCCGCAAATTTATTGATCTGCTCCTGTGTGATTTGTAAATACTCTGAAACGCCTAATTCCTGCCCTTCATATTGTTTAAATTCCTCAAAGCTTCTTACAGTAATACTCATTGTGTTCAATCAGTTTTGTGACCTTCCGGTAAAAAAAATATTTTAAAGTAAAAGCTCTTCCTCTGAGCAGGAAGAACTTATCTCCAAAAGACCAGTATTGTACTTAATAGGTCTCTAGTAGCATTTTTTATTTCTGCCGCCTAAAATAATAAAGTCAGCAAAGAAAAAGACATGTTTCTGTAAAAAAAGCGGAATCACACTAATCTGGGGATGTTTAGTTGAATCGTTGAATCGTTGAATTTTATCTTCGATAAGTTGAATCGAGTTGAACCGTTGATTGATATTTATTGAGGCCAATCAACGGTTCAACTCGAATCAACAAGCAAAGCTTAATTCAACGATTCAACGATTCAACATTACGAATAAGCTTAATTGCCTTGCGTAAAGACTATCTCATGTAGCCATACGTACCCATCAGGCGCAAACGCATCTCGGATAGCATCCTTATGGTAACGGGTCAGTTTTCCCGCTGTTGATGTATTGGTATAGCCGGAGCTGTACGGCACCTGATTCCATTTTCCGTAAGGGTCGTGTACGGTATAATATTCTCCGTCAAATCCTAAGAATACAATCAAGTGTCCATACCCTGTCGTATATCCGTGAGCTACGACAGGTTTTCCTTCTGCCACCAATTGTTGCAATTGCTGTATGGTCCCCGTTGTTGTTCCCTGGTCCCTCACATTCAAACCAAAATAAGCCGCTTCAGAATTAAACACTGTTTCAAAACCAGATACAGTTTGTGCCTGACTTGTCCCATAATAGTTGGATATCTCATCAGGTGTCACATTAGCTCCATAGTAACGTAATACCATAGCCATACCCGTATTTTGGCAAGACCCAGAAGGGTTAACACTGTTATTCAACTGATAGAAATAGGGCACTCCTTCAATATACCCTGCTGAACTACCGCCACCTCCAGCACATGTAATTGTTGATTCTACCGTATAAGCATTGGTATATGCCGGAGCATTTCCTTCTAATACCATTAACTGATACAAGGCGGTTACGGCCTCTCCCCTGTAAGCTGCCTCCATCGGATATAGGCTTGTTTTTGTAGGGTAATTAGCCACTAATTTATTGTTGGTAGCATCTGCTACACCTCCTTTGGCCCAAGAAGATATACTCCCTTTGTCCGTATACTCATCCAATAACGCCTCACAACCTGCTACTATATTTTCATTTCCTGCTAGCGATACAAACAGTTGCTCACGGGTGATTTGATCGTTAGGCCTGAAAGTACCATCCGCATACCCCGAAAGATAGCCTGCTCTTGCGGCTTGCAATATTTTAGCTTCTGCCCAATGTCCACTGATATCATTAAAACTTCTGCTGGCATATTCTGGTTTTTGAGCAGGATTAAGTGTTGCTACAATCATACTCGCAAATTCTGCTCTTGTCAAAGTGTTATCAGGTTTAAAGGAACCGTCTCCATATCCAGACATATACCCATTATCGATCATATAGCTAATTTCAACACTTGCCCAGTGCTCATCATAATCGGTCGGTGTTCCAGCCCCTGATCCTGCTCCAGACTCATACCCCATATCCTGTTGCCAATTTAACTGCTCCAAAGTATTCCAGATACTTAACGGAGACTCTCCCCCCGGTATTCTCCAAATAGAGGTTTCCGCCCCTGAAGCAGCAATAAACTCATTCATCTGAGCCGCCGTAATGTTATCATATTCGTTACTTACAATATGGTGAATAGGTTTAACACAGCCCTGATCTCTATACTCCTGCGTACCGTAGTTTACCCAATAAGTCGCATTAGACATATATGAACTTCCCCAAACCTCCAGGTAAGTCTGCGGCATATGAGCATCCACATATTGATCGATGATATCCACTCGCATACCATGATCCACGGGGTTACCCCAGGAAGTACAGTATAGCTTAAAGTCATTAGTCGTATGTCCATCGGTTACCGCCTGACTGATAGCCTCCCTAAACTCTCCCAAAATGGCATGTAGTTCTGTAGACTTCCCATCAAACTCAATCTCTATATCGGTCACATATCCTTCATACCCCGTTTTAGCTGCCTGATAAACGATGTCTGCTTGAGCCTCTACGTTCCCTGGATAATTATACCCCCAAGCCCATGTCTCTATACCTCTGGCTTTATAGGTTTGCACCAAGTTTGTATTGGTAGCTTCTGCCCATTGATTGGTTCCGTCTCCTACCTTTACATAAATTCTATTGACTCCCATAGAAGCTAGTTGATCGGCTAATTGCGCATGAGAAGAATACCCTGTCCCTTCAATATACCATAGCCATACTCCTAGCGCATTGTTTCCTCCCAAAGCTGTACGGGCATTTGAGGAAAGATCACTAGTCTTTGGACGAGTTGTATTTGCTAATGGTGGAGTTTCTTGCTCTACAGTTGGTCGGTCATGTCGTTTGGTAACAAGACTTACCTTCTCCTGTACTTGAACAAGAGGCATTTCTTGTTCTTTGACACAACTTGTAAAAGTCATCAATAAGATTGTAATGATGCTTAGTGTTCTGGTGTTGATCCAAAATTGCATAAGTGTTTGTTGTGGGTTTTAAGACATGCATGCGTTCAATAAAGGCAATAGGAGATCAGTTGACAAAACGGGCCTTTTTTGTCAATGCATGTCGATAAAGTAAATAATAAGTGTACTTCAATGAATATTCAAAACCTATCGGAAAGGGTTTTGAAATGGGTTACTTTTAATTTTGATATACATAATTTATAAAAAATTAATCCTCACATAAAAAATATACACCTATTAAATCACTACAAATCACTGTATTCAGGGATCAGGAAGTATTAAAAGAAGATTTTTATGATAAAATTTTACTTTAATTCATTTTTATTACAAAATATTTCAACAAAAAGACCTTTACATATATTTTATTTATCACAACAAAATTATCATATAGACAAATAAAAATGAAAAACTCCCTGCATACAGGGAGGTAAATTGTATAAATCACACTTTAAGTCTATTAATATCTTCGTTATTGAATAAAAAAAGGATCTCAACCCTGAAACCCTGATGTATTCATTGTAAATTTTTCAACAACCTATTCCTGATGTACCAAGAGCTTAGATACTTGTGGATTCCCCAAGTAATGCACAGAGCCTTTCCCCTTGATTTCCATGGACAACGTTTGAAGAATATACATTTTCAGATTCCCACTTCCTTTTTTATGCAGTAGGCAATGGTTCACTTTCAAGCCTTCCAAATTTACATGACCTTCTCCTGAAACCTGTAGATTCATTTGCTCTACTTCTCCACTCAATTGCACATCTCCCTCCTTGCTTTTGTTTAGTGTTAGCTCCATGGCTTTCATCTTACCCGACAAATTAGCCTCATTAGCTAATCGTAGACCAGCTTCCTTTGCCTCAAGATCCAAGTCAATAGTTCCTTCATCTTGTACGATCACTTGCACCTTCTCTACCTTGGAGTTTAACTGCAACCTACCAGTTCCATACTTCTCTATTATCGTATAACCACCTTCGGTTTTCATAGTGACCTCAGATACTCCTTTCTGTACCAGGCGTGCTTCTTTAGCATGAATTGATAAGTCGTGAATGCCTTCTCCATTAATTCCGACAAGTAACACCTCCGCGATAACCTTACCTATCAGATCCCCATTTCCAAATTTATGCATGGTGAGTGAGGATTTTCCCAGGCACTCTTGTAAGCGAACATCGCCATCCCCTATGATTTCCAGTTTTTGTAAATCTGGTAACTCCAAGAGTATCGCTTTGTGCTTTAATAAAGGCTGAGGGATATTATCTTTTAATCGTATAGCAAGTGTGCCATCCTGATGGTTGAGTTCCACGAAGTTTCTCACCCGAGCGTCCATCGTTATGGCTGCTATTGGATGATACTGAATTATATAATTTCCATCTCCGTGAATTTTGATACTATGAAACGGTATTTTGTTAATATTTAAGGCTACATCATTGGTTTGATTTTGTCCAACGCCTTCTATACTCACAAGAAGGCTTAAGACAAAACATAAGCTTAAGGATTTCATGGTTACTTGGGCTTTTTTAAAGCTGTTGGGTTGGTTAATTGTATCACAGGGCTGTACCCCGCAGTATAGTAATCCTTTATTTCTCAAGGACATAAGATCTTATCTGGAATACTGATTTAGAAAGAAAATTCCTCTAATCACCATTCCAAACAAACTCTAATGCATAATTACAAAAAAGTGCGCTAACGAGAAGTCGTTAGCGCACTTTTTTATGATCTAAATAAAATATAGCGTCATTAATTTCTAATTATATATCTACTTTCTCCATCACAATTTTCTTGTTACTGTAATCCAACAGTAAATCAAAGAACTGCTTCAGGTTTGGATAGAAATCCTGATGCATATACGTATTATTGATATCTACCTTCATACGTACCGTTAGAATCCCCGCATTCTCATTAGCCACATAGACTACCTTTCCTACATTCGCTGGCAGTCGGGCAGCTGTTCCTTTGGGTTGATCTGCGATACGATACCCTTTCGGTATTTTAACCGTCATTACATAATTAAAATGCCACGGGCTATCAAATTCTATTGGGAATAATCGTTGTTCTTGTGTAAAAGGGTTATCCTTGAATATCGTAGGTGCTACGGCCTCCAGGTAGATGTTTCCTGTTTCCTCAGTCAATGGGTCTGCTTTCCACTCCAAGCTAAGGGTTACATCCTCATTCACATTTTCAAGGTCAGACAATTCAGCATTCACAACCTCAAACCCTTGCAGCATAAACTCTTCATCATCTTCGTCCTCGGTTGCATCCTCCTCATCTTCCTCCTCATCTTCCTCCTCGTCTTCGTCCTCATCCTCTTCTTCTTCCAGTGCTTCTTTTTCTTTCAACAGCTCTTTTCTCTTATCGTAAGCATCGTATCCTTGGTAGCTAATTTTGGCCTTACAGGTTGGTTCCTCTCCTGTATAGTCCATCTGAAAGTACATATTCACCATACTTCTCTCATCCGTCGCTACCTCTCCCCAGAAGCTTCCTGAGCGTTCAAAAGCAAATGTCTTAGTCGTTAGCAAGTTTTGGTGAGGCAAGTTCCATGGAAGTTTCGGATGTGTGGTATCTATATACCATTGTTTCCCATCCACAACAACACTTGCCAATAGGTTATTGAAAGCATCAAACATAGGAATATGTTCGAAAATCATTCCATGTGTACGCGTACTGTTCGCCACCCACTCAGCCTGTAAACCTGCCACCTCGCACAAGCCTTTCATCAAGGCGTTCAGTTCTGCGGAGCTTCCTTTTTTACTTACTAGCAACTCTGATAAAGATTGTGAAGGGTAAAGATCATACTTCTCGTCCCATTTGAAGTGTGTTGTTACATAAGCATAAAGCTTTGACACTTTTACTTGCTCAGAATCATCATCTTGCACAATCTCTTCTACAATCTTTTTGTATTTCCCTTTCCGATTGTAACTATAAAATGCGTCTGCTAGACGTGTTGATTTCGCTATTTGATTCCAATTATTACCGAATTCCTTGTCGTAGCCTTGATTTGTCCTGTAGGAATTAAGCTGAATTGAAAGCTGGAGTCGATAATCATCCTCGCAAAAAAGAAAATCCACATCCTTCATTGAAGGTATTTTCTCTAACTCCCAAGCATTAATATTATTCTTACCCATATACTTTAAGGATAAGCGATGACCTTGTGTCTTTATCTTATACCCCAAGTAATCTGGGTAAGTAAATTTAATATGGCTGAACTCTGTAGGCATCTTCTCACTTTGAAAATACCATGGATCAGGCATAACAATATTCTTGTCTCTTACTCGATATTTATACTCTAAAATTGCCCCTTTCTGTGCCTGAGGAAAAGTGAATTTCACTAAAGTTATATTCTCATTTAGCTTCGTATAATATATATCTTTTTTATCTAGAGTATACTTCTGCAATTTACCATTGGGGTCTACAACCAACGTTTGAGCATGCAGTCCTGAAATGCGTTCTGTATCATCCTTAGTATAAATAGGAATAACAATATTAGCGTACTCTTCAGCGTCATCAGTTAAAAGCTTTATACGCTTATAGATATTTGTATGTATTTGATTACTTGAACCTATGAAATTATACTTCCCAACATGAAACAAAATAACCGCCTTAGCTTCAGGCTCAAATTCACATGTAGTATATTCTACATCTTCTTTAAATAGCCTACCCCATTTAGCCGTTTTAAACTGCCCAAAAGCCGTAGATAAAAAGCATAATAAAAGCAGTGTAATGATTAATCGCATTTGGTTAAAATTAAAAATGAAAAAAAATTGAATGAGCTCTAATTATAAATCCTTTTTAGGTGAGTCTTCTTCTTGTTTGTGAAAGGTCACCTTTTCTCGGTCTGCTTTTTTGACGCTTCTCAGGAACTCCACATATTCGTTGTATAGTTCGGGGGCATATACCCCTTTTTGAAGTGCCAGTTTTCTAGTATATGTTAGTTGGCTTCCCTCCACGTTATAGGTTGCCTCAAAGGTACCCATCGGACATTTCAACTGAATATCGGCAGGCTTATTTTCTAAACTATACCCCTCTGGCAGCTGCCATACCACGGTATCTACTTCTATATCTTCATTGTACTGATAGAAAGGGTTCTTTCTGTTCTTGGCTTTTTTAGGCGTGCTCGTCAGCGCATTGACTTGGTTGGGCGTAATGAAAAATCGTCCCACACTTTTCTCCACCATTAACCTGGATTCAAAATCTGTTTTCAAGTGGAATGTGGGGATTACATCCCGTTCCTCTTCCATCTCGATCTCACCAATCTCCATACTTTTCACCTCCAGCAAACGATTAATAAACTTGATTTGCTTTTCTCTTTCTTTTACCCCTAACATGAAGTAAAAATTATCATACATCATTCCAGTGGCATTTAACCAATAGGTACTTCTGGCAACTCCTTCCTCATCGAGCAACACTTCCATTTTTGAGCTCCATACATTCTCTTCTTGGGTATATCGCTTTGTTCTACCTAATTCCCCTCCTTCTTCTGTAATAAATAGTACATCACGGTCATCAGTAAACCCACCAATAAATCCGAAAGGTACGTCCTGACTGGTACACTCCAGAAACACCGTATCTTTGTCTAAGGGAACAGATAGGATAACATGATTAAATTGACTAGCAACAAATGTCGTATCGATAGGATTAGCATCACGCCCAGCCCTTACCAAAGTATAAACAGAGGGCACCCCCACTTCTTTCAATAATGAATAGGTATAATTTGTCAGCGCCTTACAATCTCCATACCCAGTACGGTATACTTGCTCTACGCTAAAAGGCTTGAAACCTCCTATACCTAATGACAAGTTTACATAATGGGTATTTTGCTGCACAAATTCGTAAACGGCTTTTGCTTTCTCTCTAGAGGTCTGTAACGTATCGGTTACGCTATGAATGGTGTATTTTAATTCTTCTGGAACGACGTCCTGTCCTTTGTTTAGCCCCCAGATCCACTTTCCAAAGGTCTTCCATGACGTATAATCTCCCTGATGGCCATCCATTGCAAAAACATTGGCTGCAAGTGTTACGCTAGGCAGCTGTTCAGCTATTGGGTAGCGCTTTTCAAACTTTCGTATCCCTTCTTCCTGCTCTAGCTTCCATACGTAGGTTTCTTTTCCTTCTTGTTTGGAAATCACAGGCTCTGGCGCCATTTCATTCTGTTTGTACTTCAATACTCCTGCAGGAGCCGTTACCTTATATATTGAAGATTCCACCCCCATCTTGCGATCAGAGAATCCAACCCAAGAAGGTAAAAACATGGTCGAATGCAGCACTTTCTCCTCTACAAACTCTACCGTATAGGGATAGGTCGTTCGCTTCAGGTCAACTACTTTTCTACGGTTATCATCAAACAAAGAAGTATGTCTGTAAGTCCCCTCATCCTTCATGTCCTTAGCCTTGATACGATCCAGCAAATCACCATTTTGATCATATACCCTGGCCTCTGCAAAGGATAATACTGTTTCGTTGTCATAGGTAAAGGCATGCTCCGCTAAATCTTCTGCTTTCTTATTGAAGATCGTGATGACATAATGGGTTTTGAAAAGAGCCTTTGTGGGTGTAATTACGTCTAGCTCCATCTCATCCACCCTGACCACGGAATATTTTCCTTTTTTGAGTTCAGGATCAATTTTACTGACAGCATATTGGGGTTTATCGCCGGAGTCGGCCATACTGTGGGTGATTAGGGAAAAAACTCCTACCAATGTAAGTAGTCCCCTTTGTATATAATTCATGAAAAAATTAATTGGTTAAAAAACAATTTGCTCTATAGGGTGAATAATTAACTATCATACTACTAGTCAGCTTTGTTGAATCGTTGAATTTCACCTTCGGTGAGTTGATTCGTTGATTCGAGTTGAATTGTTGTTTGATTACCTTAGTAAGGTTTCAATCAACGATTCAACGAGCAAAGCTCAATTCGAGACGCCGTGTAACGGATTCAACAAAGCTAGTTGGTAGTATGACAGTTATTTATTCATCGTTGACAATCACATTCCTACGAACCAAATATATAATCGCAAAACGTACAGAAGTTACGTTCTATTTTTTATTTTCGATGGCATTTTGAATGCCTTGCAACCCTATGGTCAATGCCTTGATTTGCTGCATGAGTTCCTGTGTTTGTGCCTGGTCTCCCAAGGTATTCACCTTCAGTTGCTCACAGAACTGCTGCTTGATACTCTCCCAACGTTGGGCTTCTCCCTCCGTCAACCACCCCATCATTTCTTTGAACTTAAGCATATTGGCTTCTGCTCCGGTCGTCAATGTTTGGGACTCTCCCTCATAATGGGATAGCAACAAGGTGTCCAACTCTTCTTCATTCATCACGGGAACGACCTTCTCTGCCAGCTTATTCATATTTCGATAAGACCCTTGCAACTTAAAGGCTGGCTCTGTTCGATAAGCATCCTCTTGAGCGGCAGAACGTACGTATTGCTGGTTCACCTTAAGTACTACGTCTTGTACTTTCAGCATCTTCTTCAATACATTGACATACTCATCCACGGCATCTCCAGAAAAGTTACTCTCAAACGTAATTCCTTCTCTACTTCCGGTACGGGCCACTTGTATCAAGTTGTATAGGTCTTCCTTACTCACCGTATTCAAACTACTTAACGTAGGATTGGAGGTAATGGAGTTCTCTATATAACTCAACTTAAAGGCCTCATCCGAATCACCGATAATCTCTCCCAGGTTATAGGTATCGGCACGGTTCGCCAACATATCCGGAATCTGGAACTTCTCTCCCGTTTCTGTATAAGGGTTCCCTGCCATAACTACACACACTTTCTTTCCTCTAAAATCATAGGTGCGAGTAATGCCTTTATAGACTCCCTCAATCTTTCGCTGCCCATCACAAAGGGAGATGAATTTCTGTAGCAACTCCGGATTACAGTGCTGAATATCATCCAGGTAAATCATTACATTATCCCCCATTTCAAAGGACAAATTAAGCTTTTCCAGCTCCTCTTTCGCTGTGGCATTCGGTGCTTCAGAAGGGTCCAAGGAAGTCACTTGATGCCCTATTGCCGGACCATTGATCTTCATAAATATGAGTCCCAACCTACTGGCTACGTACTCCATTAAAGTTGTTTTTCCATATCCCGGAGGAGATAATAATAATAACAGTCCCATCAAATCGGTACGCTTGTTCTCTCCTACCGTACCCATCTGCTTCGCCAGGTTATCACCCATCAATGGAAGGTATACTTCGTTGATCAGTTTATTACGAACAAAAGAAGATAATACCCTTGGCTTAAAGCTCTCCAACTTTACTGCCTTCTTAAAGGTCGTCACCAACTCATTTTTCACTTGTAAATAAGCATGGTACTGTGGTAATGTTCGCAACTCATAGGTCATCAAGCGGTCTATAAAAGCATTATAGTCCAACAAGTATTCTCCTTGTTGAATCACGGAATGATCCCCTGCCAATCCTTTTACCGTCTCACGTACCACTACTTCCTGCACATTGGAAGCCTCTACCTTTTCAGATAATAGCAAAGTGACGATCTCCTCTTTATACGGAGACAACTCTTCCCTACTATAAGTATCCAATGTGGTCATAAAAGCATTGACCCATCCTCTAAGTAAATCTACTTGATGTACTATTTTCGCCTGTTTTAATTTTTTAAGCGCACCCTCAAAATCCTTCTCTACTCTCTTTAATTTTAGGTATTTATAGAAATCAACATAGCAAGTATAAGCCTCTTTACTACTTACAAAATGATCCGTAGTGACCAACTGATGGAAAAGGTATTCGGCTGCCTGTTTAAGTACTGTGGTTTCAAATAAATCGGTCTCTGCAAGGAAAGTCGCGATCCCTGTTTCCAGATCAAACAACAGCTCTTTATATTCCTGCGCATCTGGAAATACCTGCAAGATCAGTCCTGCTCCTTCAATTCTATTTTTGAACAGTTGCTTTTCTTCTTTGCTCAAGAATTTTTCCCAGAACAGATAAGCACAAGCCCTGCTCGCTGGGCCATATCTCAGTAAGCCTATCTGTTGATAAATCGTCAAGAGTACTTTTAGTATTTGTAAAGCATCCTGATCATGTACCCCTTTGTTATAGCCTTCTTGATAACGAGGTGCCATAAACGTTTGTACCGACTTCAGTTGCTCACTCGTCTCCATCTCCAGAAAGTCTTGTACCGTATACGGCAACTGCTGTCCTATCATGGCTGTAAGCATCTGATAGGACAAGAACTCTCCCCTATACACCTCTTGATTTTCGGAAGGAAGACTTTGGTTCCATACGGAACGGGTATCCAGTAATGGCTTGTCCTCTATCTTTTCATAAAACTGGGTACCCGTCAGATGATAGAACATATCTTCCCCCTTCTGCACAATAGAAGCATCAAGTTCCTGGGTATTGATGGCAAAGTGGTGACGTCCCAGTTTGATGACATTCTCCCCCTCCACAAAAAGGTCTTGCTTGTCTTTCAATTGTCGGACGGCGTCCTCCTTTAAGGTTTTCAGCTGACTCTGTAAGTCCTCTGCCTTGTTGGATTCCTCCATTTCATGCAGCTTCTCAATCAAGTCCCTTACCTTATCCACCATCATATCGGCAGCAAAGTGGGCATTGATCTCTGCGATTTCCTTGAAGCCTTTTAGCTTATTGCCAATTCCTTTCAGGATACGTTCCGCTGCAGCAACCATAGCGGCGCTACGCTTATTCCTCGCTTCTTGTAACTGGGTCTTTCGGGTCTCAAAGGCAGAGTATACTTCCTCTCTCTTAGCCGAAAGTTCTTCCAAAAACTCCTCAAAGTCCGTAAACTTTCCTTCTACCTCTTCCAGTTGCACCATGATACGGGTCAGGTACTCCTCACATTTCTGAGGGGTATCTGCTACATCCAGGTAGTTCACGACAGATTGCCCCAACAACTTCATTTGGGCCTTGAACTCAGCAACCGCCTCCGTCCCCAGTAACTCTTTACGCTTGGCCTTCAAGCGAGCTTTTACGTGGTTGAGCTGTGCATAGATATCCGAAATATCGTCAATGATACGAGTGGTTTGTGTCGCATCCTCAATCTTAAGGTTGGAGACGATCTCAATCATCAACTCCAACTCTCCTCCCACATTGGCAATCTCATTGGCCGTTGCATCTGCCTCGGTTACTTTATCTACTTGTTCCGTTGCTTCCTGTACGGTAATCACCTTATCTCGATAAGGTTGCAGAGCTTCCTCTTCCAGTAGAAAGGATACGCACTTTTGGGAAAGTAGGTCTGTTTTCTCAGAAAGTTTCTTCTCATACCCCTCCAGCAATGCCAAGTCAATATAACGTACCTCCTTCAAGGAAATCGCTTCTCCTCTAAGGGTTCTTAATGAAATTAGACTTTGGACAAAATCATCGATATGTTGATAATGGTGACGTTCTACTTTTCGAAGCAGCTGTGTGGCTTGCTCTTCAAAAGCGTTGGTTTTTACGGCTGCTTCCTTTCGTTGACGTTCTACTTTTTCAAACTCCTCAATCGCCGTGGTGGCTGTAGTACGAATTTCCTCCAAAGAGGCCTGTAAGGTAAAAGCCTCTTCCTTGGCTGTCCAATAGTAGTTATCGGTGAGAGACATGGCTTGCTTCGCAATATCTGCGTACAATCCCTCATAAGAATCCTCTTTTCGACAAAGGTTTAATAAGGCATATCCATCGGCCATCCCCCTTACGATCTCCTTATTTCCCAACTTAAATAAGAAGCTATCGGCATGCTCCGTAGGTTGCACAAAATCAGGGTGACAGTAAGGCGTTTGCCATACCTGTATCCCATGGTTTTTCTTTGGTTCATTATCGGTCTTGAAATAGGCCAGTTCACCATTTCGGAAAAAAGAAAAACCATGACATACGATAGGTGCCTCTATTTCTTGTGCAATGACATTATAGGACAAGAGTACATACTCCCCTAATACCGGTTGGTAAAATACGTACAAATGATCTTCTCCATTGGGAGAATGCATCCGACGCTCAAAATGTAACCCCGTGAGCTCACTATCAAATTCTTTATAATCTCCTGTTTGCAGGTAATATCCATTGGAAAAAACAATTCCCTGATCATCCGGCAAAAGGACACAAGCATCTTCTATGGCATCAATGCGTTTCGCTGTTTTCAGCTTCTCATTGAATACGATATAACGCCATTGTTTTTCCTGAAATGGTCTAATCTTCAACAGAATCAGATTTCCCAGATCCGCATAGTAAATATCCGCATCATCCAGTGTCTGTTCCTTTAGCTCTACTTCCTCTGCATAGATTCCCTCTCCAGTATCCGTATTGTCTTCCACCTTTATGGTCAGGTCACCTCCTACAGTTTCTACGAATACCCTATCCTCAATAGAGATATGAGGGTGTGCCCCTTCCCTATGAAAATCTCGGGAGGTTCGTTTCCACTCAAACTCATGCTGTCGGGGGTACTGTATTTCGTGGTCGCTACGGTTATCCACGTACGTCAATCCGTCAGCTTGTAGTAACCACTTGAAGGCCTTAATATCTTTAGCCGTTTTTCCAATCTGGAAAACCATGTACAGATGTGGTCCCTGCACAAAAAACTTGGAGAATACGGTATCCTTATAATACTTATAGAGCTCTGTAAAGTCTTTGTGAAATGCCTCTACACTTAATCCTCCTAGCTCTTTGGGGTGAAAGGAATGGTCTTCTTTTCTATATTCATAAATACTAAAAACATCCTTGAGTGCCACCTCTTGCTTTAAGCCCATGTGCACATTATACCCAAACAGAAACAAGCCATTGGACAAAGGCACCATATCACGAGGCACACAGTTATGGTCCGTGGCAATACGCTCGGTGGCAATCAAGCGAGCTTCCATCGCCCCGAAGACTTCTTTCCGGGCTTCGTTTAACTGCTGTAAACGCTGCTGTAAGCCATCTGCCTGTACATTTAATCGTTTTCGGAGTATTTCATAGGTCCCAGCATCTAAGATCTGGGAATTTTCGGTAGCTGAGGGAGTAGTACTTGTTGTTTCCATAGCGTTATGCGATGTGTTTTATTGGTAGAATGGTAGCATTCTTGAGCGTGGACGCTCAATTGATGGTTTGGTCTTTGCGAGGACGCAAAGACCAGTAATGTGAAACTGGAGGCTGGAGCCTCCGTGAAATCGCTGGTGGGTCGTAGGCTGGAGCCTACGACCAGTTATCAGCGTGGACGCTACGACCAGTTATCAGCCTACGACCAGTTATCATTAAACAATTCAACGATTCAACACCTTACCTTAACCAGTCTCCTACCAGTGATTGAGAAACCCCCATGTCAGTGGCATTCTTCAAGGCTGATTGCAAAACATTCTGTTGTTGCTTGTCCTCTGTCATGTTGGACATCTTGTTTAGCAGGGCAGCGATACTCAGGTTTTTGATATCCTCTGTACCCAAGCCGAACTGATCAATATACCCTCTTACTTTTTCGATCACATTTCCATTCTCTCCATTCAGCAGATTTGCTTTCACTTCCTGCATCGTCTCACTATTGCTCATGAACTTATCTACGGATTTACCCATGGAGATTGATCCCATGATACGATCAAGGAAGGCTGCTTCTCCACCAACAATATCAATATTCGCTGATTTCATAGCCTCTGCCATTACACCTGCCTGTGCTTGTGTAAGCTCACGCTGCATTTCCAATTGTGCCAAGGCTACTTCTTTCTCTGTATTCAGTTTCAACTTGAATTGCTCCAGGGCAATGGTTGCATTGTCCAGGTGCTTCATCGCTTCGGCTTCGGCTTCTATACGTTGTGCCTCCACCATTGCTTTCTCTTTCAGTACCAATGCTTCTGCCAGTCCTTCCTGCTCGATTGCCTTGGCTTTCACTTCCATACCTTCTGCTTCTGCAATCATCAATAGTTTTGTATTGCTTGCTTCTGCCTCTCCCATTTGCTTCTTTGCTTCGGCTTCGGCCTCTGCATTGAGTGCAATACCTTTTGCTTCTGCTTCTGCTTCTTTTTCTTTGGCTGCGGCTCTTGCCTCTATTACTTGTGCTTCTGCCAATCCTTGTGCTGCAATCTCTGCTGATTTCGCCTCTGCCAGAATCTTCATGGACTCCGCTTTTTGTGTAGACGTCTGGTATTCTGTTTCGGCCTCTACTTTCTTCTGCTCTGCAATCAACTTAGCAGCTTCTTTCGCAGCTTCTGCCGCCTTCATTTGCTGCACTAGCCCTTCTTCTGCTTTTTGCTCTGCTTCTTTGATGGCCACAGCTTTCTTACGATCTGCCTCAGCCAATGCCTGTGTATCCTTGATACGCTCTTCCTCCATCACCACGGCCTTCTGTACAGCAATACGTTCACGAATAACATCCTGAATACTCTTACGCTCTTCTTCCAGCGCTCTTTCTTTTTCAATTTTCGCTAGCTCTACCACACGCTCACGCTCATTCATTGCAAGCTCACGCTCTTTCTCTATACGCTCATTTTCAAGCGCTTCCGTTCTTTCCTTATTTTTTTCAGCAACAAGCACTTGTCTTTTCTTATTTTCCTCCAACACTTCCAGTTCTTCATCAGACTGTATACGTGCTTGCTCTGCTTTTAAACGTTCTTCCTGTTCTACCCTTTCTGATGAAGAGCGTTCCCTTGCCCTCACTTCTGCAATCTCCCTGCGTTGTTTTTCCTCTGCTTCAATTTGTTGTCTTTCCAGAGCCAAAACAGCTTCCTTACCCTCTACATCCTGCTTCTTGATGCGTTTCATCTCATCGTTCTTCACCAGGTTTGCCTGAATCTTTTGGGCAGCAGTAAGGTCCGTGATTTTCTTGATGCCTTCTGCATCCAGAATATTATCCGGATCAAGGTATTCTAAAGGAGTCTGCTCTAAGTAATCTATCGCACAATCATCTAAAACATATCCGTTTAGATCAGTACCAATAATATTGATTACTTCTTGCTTGAACTCATCTCTTGAGCTGTATAGATCTACAAACTCAAATCGTTTACCGACCGTCTTCAGGGCTTCCGAGAACTTGGATTCAAAAATAGTTTCCAGTAAGTCTTTATCTGAAGCACGCTCACAACCTATAGTCTGTGCTACGTTAGCGACATCTTTCTCATCATTATTGACCCTAACATAGAAAGCTACACGAATATCTGCTCTCATATTATCCCTACAAATCAAGCCTTGTTTTCCTTCACGATTAATTTCAATCGTTTTTAGGGAGATATCCATCACCTCTGACTTATGGATCACAGGCACAACAATAATTCCTTGAAAAGAGACTTTCAAGCCCCCCATACCGGTACGAACTAATGCCTTACCTTGAGGTACCTTCTTATAGAATTTAGCAATCATGGCTAGTGTACCAAAAACAATCAGTACAACCATACCGACACTAATGAGTAATCCTTCTTGTATCATGTTTAAATGTAATGGTTAAAAGGTGTGCGAAAAAAGTATGGGCAATAGGTATCCGCTACAAGGAAGAGTAGGCTCCACCCATCGTATACTTTATTCTGAAAGCAAATTATTATTAAAGAATATGTAATTAAAGATTCTAATTTTTAAAAAACTGGTTCTATCCAATAGCACTTTTCCGTTTCGTCATAGGCGATAACCAAAGCCTTTTTACCCTTGGGTAAAATCATACTTTCATCTGCCGTCTTGACATAAATGGTCTGATGATAACTCCCTGCCTGTACTCTCGCTTGTCCCATACGCTCTGCTGATACTGGCAAGATCAACTCACATTCCTTACCCACAGCAGAGGTATCTTCCGCTTGTGTCATCTGCTGAAAAATACGCTTAAATGGCCAAGTAGAAAACTTGGTCAGGAATAAGGATAACACAATATTTGGAAAAGCTAATCCCATAGCCACAATTCCACTTTGGTTATCCATAAAATGATTGGAAAAAATGGAAATCACCCACATGAAAAGAAACCAAAAGCTACAGATGATCATGATTGGCATCTCCCCTACGTTGAAAAAGTGAAGTACTTGTGCAAATGCATTTCCATCCAAATGAACGTCTGTATCTACATCAGTATCCGCATCCACGTCCAGATCAACATCCAGAGTATCCAGATCCAATACTCCCACCAAAACACTTAACCAATAAAGTAGTACAAAGGCCATTAGTGCGGTAAATGGAAGGTTTATTGGTTGTAAGGCTGCATATAAAAAATCCATTGTTATTCGTTATTTAGTCTAGCTCGATCTCTACTTTCTCTATCTAAAGAGAAATACCATATCTCACATAAATACTAATTACGAACAAAATTCTAAGATAGTTACAAAATGCAATAAGATTATATACAATTAAAAAATCAATCAATCGATCTGTGCAATTTTTTATTTGAAAAATCACATTTAAACATTCAGTTAAAAACATCTATTAATACCGTAAAATACAATTCTATAGAATACACTACACAAGTACAGTGAATACATTCCTTTCCGTTATTTTGGATCTTGCACATCATTTATTAACCAATGACTATCCTTCGATTAACTATGAAAAAGTCCAGCGGAATAACCCTCGGATTACTAATACTATTACTCACTACTCTAGAAGTACAAGCCCAGGAAAACCAACCATGGGAACTCGTAAACCAAGCCGATAACATTGAAGTATACAACCGTCCTCACCCTTCTTCTTGCTTCAAGGAATTCAAGGTCATCGCCCGCATTAAAGGGAGTTATCTGGAAAAAGCAAAAGGAATCTTATTGGACTTTAACTCTTATCAAAGCTGGATGCCTGCCTGCAATCAAAGCAAGCTAATCAGTACTGAAGAAGAGTCTTATTATCATTATACTACTTACGACGCTCCTTGGCCCGTAAGTAATCGAGATCTTATTTTAAATGTACAAATGGAAGAAAGTATAGACAGTGTGATTGTATACCAACAAGCTGCTCCTGATTTCCTTCCAGAGCACAAGGGGTTTACGCGTATCGGCAAGTTCTCCGGTTTTTGGGAACTGGTACAAGAAAATGAATGGTTTACCATTACGTATCAAGCCAGTACGGATCCTGGTGGAAAAATTCCATCTTGGTTATCTGATATGTCTACAGCAAGAACACCTTTAAAAACCATGCAAAACCTACTCAGTAAATTACAATAAAAAAGGTCACCAATTGGTGACCTTTTTTTATCAATAGGATATTGTGGTGATTATTCCTCTATCTCATAACCCATCCCCAAACCATCATAGAATGAGCCAGACTTAATCTTATAATTATCATCTAGTTCAATCTCAGGAAGAGATGTGACATTGTTATTATCAAACTCGTGTACTGCAGGAGTTCCACCACTATAAGTGATCATTTCTGCTTCTCCTCTTGGAGAGAACTGATTGTCTCTAATCGTCACTCTATGTTCTGAGATCATTGATTTAAACAAAACTCCCTCATAATCACGGAAGAAGTTATTAGAGATTTCCAATGTTGCATTGGCATCAACTCTCTTTTCAGTTTTCAGGAATACTCCTTCTACATCATTACCACTACTAGAAAGGTAATTATTACTGAAGATAATATCATGTCCCCCCTTAATGAAAAGGAATCTAGATTTGGTCTTGCTGATAATATTACCATAATACGCTCCTGTAGACCAGTCCCCAATTTGGAAACCTTGATTCTGCATCGGTACATCTCCAACACCACCATTTACCATGGTATTATTATATACCCTAATATCACCCGTAACGTTGGCTACCTGGAATAAATCCCACCCTGTGTCGTGGATCAAGTTATTATGCACTCTCAATGTTTGAATATCGTGTGCATTGTCTACTGCTGTTTGTCCAATATACATCCCTTCTCCATGTACATCATGAATATGGTTATGGTGCAGATAAACGTTCTTCATCGTCCATCCCTTGGCATTATCCGTCTTGGCTAGAATTCCTGCGAACCCTGTGTTCTCAATATGCGTATAAGCTACCTCAAAGTCAGAAGAGTAGTTATCAAAAGAAAACCCACTTGAACCTGATTCAGAGATATGGATCCCGTAATATATCTCCGGATTACCATTTCCCAATACACGAATATATTGCGTATCCAAGAACTTGACTGCGTGTTGTCCTGCATCTGCCGAAGCAATCTCTACCTTATCTTTGTTAATAATTACAATAGGTTCTGCTTCAGTTCCTTTGAAACCAATCATTGTCAATCTTGGTCTCGGTCCAGTTCCCTCACGGAAAGCCAAAACAGTTCCTGGCTTGTTCCAGTCTGCTTTTTCAGAAGCTCTCACGTAAATATCTGATGGTTCAATCCAATGATCGACCTTTACAACCTCTCCGTCCAAAAGTACCTCGTCATCGGCCAATTCTATATCCACAATAGGTCCATTATTCTCCTCTTCTGTTTCTTCATCTCCCCCATTGTTGGTTTCGTCTCCTCCTTCTACGGTCTCGTTATCAGTAATCTTTTCTTGATGCCCTAACTGATCTGAACAAGACACTCCTAAAAATATCACTGAAGAACTCAACAATGCGCTCACTAATATCTTTCTCAACTGCATAAGCCTGTTTGTTTAATGAATTGTAACACTCTGTTTATCAATCCGATTGAAAGCATGATTGATGATTGTTGTTATTCACTTACTTAGACACAAATCAGGCCGTAATCGTTGTATTATTCCGCTAATAGGCGTTAATAGCCTTAAACAACTTTAAAGAAACCGGTTGCATAACTCTTTTTTATCAGGTTTTAACATTGTATAATACTACTTATGAGTCAATTTAATAGCATAATTCCCTGATCACTGCCCTTACATTTGAATCCATAAAGGCTTTACATTGATAGAATCGTAGTCGAATATTTTTGATGAAAAGTTCCCTCAATACCTACTTTTTAAAAAATATTAACAATGCGTCTCTATTTCAAAAATTAAATATAGGTACCTTCAAATAAACCTAAATGAGAAGAAAAACCATTCGGTGTCTTTGACGCTATTGCTCTGAAAAAAACACCATTACAACCCATTACAAACAACCACTATGAAAACGTATCAATACCTCTTTGTCCTACTACTGACATTAGGTTTCACCTCATTGAATGCCTGGTCTCAGGACTGTGGATGTGACCACACTATTCCAGTTGAACTACCCTCAGGAAAATGGGATGCTAAAGAAGTAGCACCCGGTGATACTATCTGTCTTGCAGCAGGAGTCCGTGATTACAGTTTACGCTTGGAAAATGTAAAAGGCATAGAAGGCAACCCTATTACCATCAAGAACTGCGGAGGGTTAGTCAAATTTGAAGTATCTACCGCTAAGGCCTACGCTATCCGTTTAGCCAACTGTTCTTTCTTTCGCTTTACTGGAACTGGAGACCCCTCATTAACCTATGGTTTTGAGGTCATTGGAGGTAGCATGAGTATACATGCTGAGGAGCGTTCCAGTAACTTCGAAATCGACCATGTAGAAGTACACGGTTCTAAGTTTGCCGGAATGATGATTAAAACGGACCCACAGTGCAATGACAGTTCTACCTGGGGAGAGAACTTCACAATGAGAAACATCTCTATACATGACAATCTAATTTATGATACCGAACAAGGGCAAGGTCTTTACATCGGACATACCTCTATTGCCAAGGGAGTAAAAAAAACCTGTGGCACACTCACTCCCCACCTTATCCACGGAGCCAAGGTCTACAATAACACCATACGCAATACAGGAGGAGATGGCATACAAGTAGGTGGAGCTACACACGACTGTGAAATTTATAATAACTATATCGAAGTCACTGGTACTTCAACCTTGAATAATAGTGCTGTTCAAAACCACGGTATACAAATTGGAGAAGGCACTGCAGGTACGTGTTTCAATAATACGGTCATTGATGCGCGAGCCAATGGCATTAACTGTATTGGAATAGGAGGAAATGTTATTTATAACAACGTGGTAGTCAATGCCGGTATGATGGGGATTGAGATTGATGAATATCCTGAAACCACCCTAAGCAGCAGAAGTTTTTATGTATATCACAATACTGTGATCAATGCAGGCATCAATAGTATGATGGTACAATCTGAGCTTATGCAAGGCAACTTTATTCATAATAACCTATGGGTTGCTTCTGGAGAAAATGCACTTTATGTCCCTCCAAACCATAACGATCTAACAACATTAGATACTGCAGGCAACTTAACCGTCACATCTATAGATCAGGTGGCCTTTGTCTCTCCTGCCAACCATGACTATAATTTAACTGCTACATCCACTAACATTATTGATAGAGGCGCTTCTGTAGCAAGCTTTCCATTTGATACTGATAAAGCAGGTAATCCCAGAGTTACCGGAGGTGCTGCTGACCCTGGAGCTTATGAGTACAATGAGATTATCCTGTTACCTCCGAGCGTAACCGCCGAGGAAATTTGTTCTGGACAAACAGCGGCACTTCTTATTTCCAATATTATTGATGAGTATACCTACTATTGGTATTCTGACACTTTATCCTCTGCTATTGCAGAAGGAGACAGCTTTGAAACAGGGCCTCTTACTTCTTCAAAAGATTACTATGTACAATCTATCAGGGGGGAAGAAGAAAGTACTTATCAGGTAGTCACTGTAAACGTAACAGCATCCCCTGAAACGCCAGAAATTGTCAACCTAAGTGATTGTGGTAGCAATAGCGCTGAGCTAAGTGTGCTGACCATAATAGATGGCCTTTCTTATAATTGGTATAGCAGTTTATCTCCAATGACACTTATTGGAAGTGGTAACAGTATTACTGTGGGAGATACCCTATCCACGATTTACTTACAAGCCTCCAATGGATCATGTGAAAGTGAGTTTACATCCATGGAATTATTTACTTCCATCACTCCTGAGACTCCTTCTTTATCGGAAATTATTGTTTGCTATGGTATGGAGGCTACGCTTTCAGTCGACGATCCCAATGACAGTCTTACTTACGAATGGTTTATCGATACACTTAGCAATACAGCAGACTATAGTGGCAGCAGTATTTATATAGAAGAAGTTGATAGCAGTGCACTTTATGTGCGTAGCAACTCCAATGGTTGTGTTTCTTCTTTTGTTTCAGTTCCTATGCAATTGTCGTCTATTGAGA
Organism: Algivirga pacifica; assembly: GCF_039543525.1. NCBI lineage: Bacteria > Pseudomonadati > Bacteroidota > Cytophagia > Cytophagales > Flammeovirgaceae > Algivirga > Algivirga pacifica. The sequence goes on along the minus strand of NZ_BAABJX010000017.1, from coordinate 142,320 downwards.
TTGAAGGAACTGTCACTGATAATAATATCACGATTTCTGTAAATGGTGGCAGTGCTCCTTATACCTATGCATGGTCCAACAGTAATGGCTTTATAGGGTCTTCCAAAGATTTGAGCGATGTAGCTCCTGATATCTATACCCTTTATGTTTTTGATGCAAACGGCTGCTCTACTGAAGAATCTTTTACTATATCAGCCATAGAATGTACCCTTAATGTGGCAATTAGCTCCAATGAAACTGTCCTAACAGCCTCTGCCAACGGAGGTACTTCAGAATACAGCTATTCATGGAGTGGCCCTAACGATTTTACAGCTACCGGCGATGAGATCACTGCTGTATCATCGGGACAGTATATTGTCATTGCTCAAAGTGGCAATTGTTTTGCCTCCGACACAGTTGACGTAGAAATTATGACTCCATGTGACTTACAAGTGGAAGGTAATGTAGTCAAAGATGTTATTTCCAGTAATGTTCAAGGAGGTACAGCCCCTTATACTTACCTTTGGTCTGGCCCCAATGACTTTAGCAGTACAGACTCAACCATCACTGCTCCTGTCTCTGGAAACTACATCCTGATTGTTAGCGATCGTGAACAATGTCAGGATACCGCCTCCTTTGAGGTATTCATCTCTGAGATCTGCTCTTTAGAAGTAAGCGGAACGGTTGACGAAGCAGCGATAACTACTTTAGTAGAGGGAGGTAACGGAGAGTATACTTATCTATGGGTTGGCCCTGAAAACTTCAGCTCCTCTGAAGCTAATATTGTCGCCCCTATTTCAGGAGAATATACGGTCTTTGTCAGTAGCAGTAATGATTGCTTCGCACAAGCTTCTTTCACGGTAGAAGTAAACACTCCCGTTTGTGACTTAAGCATACAAGCAAGTATCGTTGACTATAACATTTCCACTACAGTATCCGGAGGTTTTGCTCCTTATACCTATGTTTGGTCTGGGCCTGATAACTTCAGCTCCAATGAAGCTTCTATTGTTGCTCCTATTTCTGGTCGCTATACCCTTATCGTTACTGATAGTGAGCAAAGTTGCGCTGATACAGCTCAGTTCGACATTACAGTACCTGAACCTTGTCAGGTTAGTTTATCGGGTGTCATAAATGATAATATTATTACTACCAATGTGGAAGGGGGTTTAGCACCCTATACGTACAGCTGGTCTGGGCCTGATAACTTTACTTCAATCCAGAAAAACATCACCGCACCTGTTTCCGGCGATTATACTGTAATTGTTAAAGACGCCAATGATTGTAGTGACACGGCCTCTTTTAGTGTTACTATCCCTGAGGTTTGTGCACTTACAGCAGAAGGAGAAGTACAGCAATATTTTATTGATTTAAACAGTGGCGGAGGAACTGCACCTTATACCTATAGTTGGTCAGGACCTAACAACTTTTCGGCTACTACCGAAGATGTACTCGTACCCACTTCTGGTACTTATACCGTTACCGTCAGCGATGCTAATAACTGTAGTATAACTACCTCATTCCTTGTGGAAGCTGCAGAGGTTTGTGAGTTAAATATCAACGGTACTATTGATGGAAATACCATTACGACTTCAGTAAATGGAGGTTCAGGAAGCTATACTTACTTGTGGTCAGGCCCTGAAAAATTCACCTCAGAGGAGTCTTCCATTACTGCTAGCGTATCCGGTAAGTACATTGTATTCGTCAGTGAAAGTGATGGAAGCTGCCTGGATTCTGCTACATTCAATATAGAAGTTAAAGCTCCTTGTACCCTTCAGGTAGACGGTAGCGTACAAGGAGATCTTATTACAACCACTGTATCGGGAAGCAGCTCCACGTACTCTTATTTCTGGCAAGGTCCCAACAACTTTATTTCCAACAAACCTTATATTACTGCACCTACATCAGGTACGTATATTGTTTTCGTTAGCGATTACGAAAATTGTATGGATTCAGCATCCTTCCTAGTAGACCTTCCCGAACAATGTGACCTACAAGTAAGCGGAAGTATTACGGACAATGCCATCTATACCACTATCACAGGAGGAACAGCTCCTTATTCCTACTTCTGGCAAGGACCGAATAACTTTATTACCAACAAAGCCAATATCACCGCTCCGACTTCCGGAAACTATACTGTATTTGTCAGTGATAATAAGGGGTGTCTAGATTCAGCCACCTTTGCGATAAGTATAGAAGAAGAATGTGACCTTCAGGTAAGTGGTACAATCACAGACAACTCTATTGATATTACCACAACCGGAGGGAACGCACCTTATACCTATCAATGGTCAGGGCCGAATAACTTTCAGGCCAATACGGCTACTGTTGAAGTTAGTGCTTCTGGCCGTTACATGGTTATTGTATACAGTGGCGAGGAATGCTTTGACTTTGCTTATTTTGATGTAACGGTTTCCGATTCCACATCCAACGATAGCAGCTTTGTATGTACAATGTCATTGTTAGACAACTCTGTAGATAGTCTCCTCAGTGTGATCATCACAAATGGCACCGCCCCTTACTCCTATCAATGGTCAGGACCCAACAGCTTCAGTTCCCAAGACGAACAGATTATTGCGATTGACTCAGGACTCTATTATTTATTAGTCATTGATAGTATGCAATGTGTTAGTAATATTGCTATTAATTTCACTCCATCTATAACAGATAGTACAACACTTATCGCATGTGAAGATGTCTTCATGGAAGCTCTGGTCAAACACCGACACGCCTCCTCCAATGGTACAGCCGATGGATCCTTATCTATTACAATTGAAGGGGGGAACGCACCTTATACCTATCGTTGGTCTGGTCCTAACGGCTACTCATCCACTTCACCAAGCATTGATAACTTAGCCTCAGGAGAATATACAGTAAGCATTACTGATAATAACCTCTGCACTGAACGCTTTACCTATATGATTGGATATAGTAGCTCAGATAGTAATACAACCGAAGATAGCACTTGTCAACAAACTCCATTGATCGAAATTGCATCCGTACAGCTTCCCACAACCTTTGGTAGCACAGATGGTATACTAGCCGTTACCGTGACAGGAGGAGCTGCACGTTTGAGCTATGATTGGAGTGGTCCTAATGGATTTGCGGCAAAAGGTAGTACTATTTACGGTCTACAAGCAGGCATGTACCACTTAATGACCACAGATACTGAAGGGTGCCGACAGTACTTCTCCTATGCTTTCAATAGTAGACTTGGTGCCAAATCAGCTGAAACTACCTACTCAATTAGCCCTAACCCTGCCCAAAATGAGGTATTTATAGCAAGAGGCAAGCTAGGACAAAATACACCTGTGTACTTGTACAATACCAATGGACAAGTAATACATCAAGGTTACATAAGTGGAAATCAGTATAAAATTGATGGCCTTCAAACACTTCCTAATGGCGTTTACTTTATTCAAATACAGGAAGCTGAACAGAGTATCATGAAAAAAGTCATAATACAACATTAATCAATTCAGTTAATTACCCTAATGAAAAAACCAGCCCTTACAGCTGGTTTTTTTTATCTTATTTTTCTTTTCTTTAAATAAAACTTCTCCTTTGCATGTTTCTTGACTAGAGAACTCTTTATTCCTAGACTATAACTTTATTCTTATGAAACTACGAGTATATTTTTTCCTTTTAAGCAGCTTACTGTTTTTATCCCAATGTGACACCACCTCTACCGAAGAACCATTTAAAGGTGTTAATGGTACTTATAATGTGGATCTTAGTGATGCGGTAGACAAGCTTATAGAACAACAACAAGGAAGTACCGAACAGCAAGTTCTCGCCAAAAGCTTTATTAAAATCATGATAGCCTCCATCGAGGTTAATGTCCATTTTTTAGAAGGAGATAAATGTGCCATGGAACTAGACAAAAATCTTGTTCAAATGCTAGAGATACTAAGCAAGGACTCTATCCCTCTGCAAATCACATTGGACTATAAGGTAGAAAAAGATTCTATTCTATTACTAAAGCCTGAGAAACAAGAAACCTTCGAAGAAGTTGGCTCTGTCACAATGATCAAAGGTACTCCTGAAGATTTATTGATTCGTATTGATAAAAATGGGTATCAATTTGATTTGAAGCTTAATAAAGTGAAAGAAGAGCAAGAGCTATAAGATTTCCACTTATTAACAATCCTGTTCCTATCAAAATTACATTTTGGCAAGAAATTAGAGTATAAAAGAAGGACTCATTCATTTATCAAGAGTCCTTCGGAAAATCCCTAATTTTCAGCTATGATTAACAAACTATTCAAGCAACTTATCAGCTTCCTAACACCTTTACTTCCTTACCTTCTTCGTGGGCGAGAGGTCTTATTCCATCATGTAACAAAGGCATCCTATAAAGTCGTACACTACTACCAGGAATCTCCTCGCAAAAGAATTTTACAAACATTACAGCTACTCGTCGTCGGAGGGTTTGTTTTCACTCTTCTACTAACGACTAGCGTATACCTGGGACTTTTTGGAAAACTTCCTTCCAAGAAAGAATTGAAGCAAATTGAACATGCTCAAACTTCTAAAGTCTTTAGTGCCGATCAAAAGCTTATCGGGAAGTATTATTTCCAAGAACGTTCAGGCGTAGCCTATAAGGCTATTAGCCCTCACGTTATTCAAGCACTTGTAGCCACAGAGGATGAACGTTTTTATGAACACCATGGTATAGACTGGAGAAGTTATGCCCGTGTTTTAGTCAAATCTATCCTCATGCAACGAGAAAGCGCTGGAGGAGGAAGTACACTCAGTCAACAACTGATAAAAAATCTTTATCCAAGAGAGGATTGGGGTGTACTTAGTCTTCCTATCAGTAAACTCAAAGAAGCCATCCTAGCCTTAAGATTAGAAGAAGTCTATAGTAAAGAAGAAATTCTGACTTTATACCTAAACACCGTTCCCTTTGGAGAACGGGCATATGGTATACATACGGCCTCTGAACGATTTTTCAGTAAATCACCTAAGCAACTTAGTGTAGAGGAGGCTGCCGTGTTAATTGGTCTATTAAAAGCTACCTATTACTATAATCCACGACTCTTCCCAGAGCGTGCTCAAACAAGAAGAAATGTAGTGTTAAAGCAAATGGTCAAAAATGAGTATTTGTCTGAAAAAACCTATCAGAAACTGTCTTCTAAGCCTATACAGCTTCGTTATTCGTCTAATAAAAAGAATCAAGACTTTGCTCCTTATTTCAAAGAATATATTCGTCAAGAGGCTCAAAAAATCTGTCAAACGATCGAAAAAGAAGATGGAGAGTTCTACAACATCTATACCGATGGTGTCAACATTCATACTACGATTGACAGTCGTATGCAATCGTATGCCCAAAAGGCTAGTAAAACGCATATGAAAAAGCTTCAGGGACTCTTTGATCAACATTGGAAGGGAAGGGAACCTTGGGAGAAAACACCACAAGTCATTCAACAGGAGATCTATAAATCAGAACGTTATAAAGCGCTATCAGCAAAAGGTCTTTCCAAAGAGGAGATTATGAATAGCTTTAAACAACCCTTGAAAATGAACGTTTTCACCTGGCAAGGGGATAAAGAATTGAGCATGAGCCCTCTGGACTCTATCAAGCATTACCTAAGATTTCTGGATTGTGGATTCGTTGCGATGGATGCCGAAAATGGACATGTAAAAGCATGGGTGGGTGGTATTAACTTCGACACTTTTCATTATGACCACGTACACCCCAATGCCAAGCGACAGGTAGGGTCTACCTTTAAGCCCTTCTTATATGCCACGGCACTAGAAAATGGCTACACTCCTTGTGACTATTTTTCAAATGAAAAAGTCACCTATGAAGAATACGACAGTTGGGCGCCATCCAATGCCAACGGGCAACATGAAGGCTATTACTCCCTAAAAGGTGCCTTGATTAACTCTGTCAATACCGTATCCGTGAAATTAATGATGGAGGTCGGCCCTGAGCAGGTAGCAGAACAAGCCCGTCTTATGGGTATTCAGAGTACGATGGAAGAAGTACCATCTCTTGCACTGGGAACATCCTCCCTATCATTATTTGAGATGGCTAATGCCTATAGCCCTTTAGCCAATGGGGGGTATAAAGTAGCGCCAGTGATTATCACCTACATTACCAATAAAGAGGGAGAGGTGATATGGAGAGCTAGAAAAGAGCCTAGGGAAAGAGTCCTTTCCCGTAAAACCGCTCGCTATATGAGAGAGATTCTGCAAGGTGTTGTTGACAGAGGTACTGCCAAAAGTATCCGCACTTCCTATCGATTACCCAATGATATGGGAGGAAAGACAGGTACCACTCAATCACAAGCTGATGGATGGTTTATGGGCTTTACCCCTACCCTTGTAACAGGTACTTGGGTGGGGTCTGCTTATCCTTCCATTCATTTCCGAAGTACTCGTTTGGGTCAGGGGGCTGTCATGGCCCTGCCTATTTCTGCTAGGTTCTTCCAGCAATTGAATAGGGACTCTCGCTTCTATCATTATACCAGAAGTAAGTTTCCTGATACTAATTTCTTTAGCCAAAGGGCCCTGGACTGTGAGGAATTCAGTATGGAACCTATTGAAAGAAGAAGGAAAACATGGAATTTCTTCGATGGATTATTTGGTGGAGGACAATCTCCTGAACGCCTTTCTGATAATGAAGATGAAGATGTAAGTAGTCAGAGTAACGATGAACGTACGACCCCTTCTTCCCCAAGAAAAAATAACTATCCTACTTATAGAAGAAGGTATGAGGAGCCTCCTAAAAAGAAAAACTTTATTGAGCGTCTTTTTAACAGGCGATAAATATCTACATCCCTAGTGGACTAATTGCTAAGTTTCCTTATACAAAAAAGACATCTGCTCTAAGAGTTCAGTGTAGCCTGCGAGGCACGAGCAAGGCGAAACGCTCTTAGAGCTAAACAGCAGTAAACTAACAGTTTATTTAACGTTTAGTCCACTAGTTCAAAAGTAGTACGGTAAACCTTAACCGAGGTAGTAAACCGCTTGGTCCAAGAGCAATTCCTTACTCGTACCTCGTTCGGAATTTGAACTCTTGAACCAGTTCATCGCTTTTTCCTACTTATAGACAACTAACCGTGATAAACTCTAATGATATTTTTATAGTCCGGTCCGATGTCTATATAGAAAACACTTATTGCCTTTTAACTAAAGGTACTAATAATACAAGATTTTCTTGTACTATACCCCCTATCCTAAAAGAACGACCAAGACAGCCACAAAAATATCCTTCAAAAAAGTGGAGCACTTCCTTATTTCATATGTAAGATTTTACGTAATCAATTCTGAAATCAAGGTAAATCAATCCATAACACTGTAAACAACTAGTCTATATAAACTATGGCTGTAAGTACATTCACTATATACTCTTCTCTATATTCATCATAAATACTATGATCGAAGACCTTATTTTTCGACATATTATTCACTCCAAAAAATACCTCAGCAAAAAGGCTTCAAACGACTAATATTACCTTCCTTGATACTGTGCTTTTATACTCACATTTCTATTGTAAAGTATCTGAGATACTACAATGAATTAATGGAGGGGTACTTTAACAGTAAAATCACAAGGAAATTATAATCATATTCTTCACGTATTAAAGCATTAGAGATAGCCCATTTCCTGCCATGTTTACGCATAACTACTTAGGGCTTTCTTACATCTCAATACTACACAAACATCCTTATTCTTTACCCTTACTGCACTATTTGTGTCAGCAGCATTTCCAAGTTCACATCATCACAAAAATCCCACAGCATCATTTTGTTCACGGTAATTGTTTTCTCCTTGTAGGAAAATACTGAACAAGCATTTGTAAATAACCTTAAACAAAGAATAGTTTTATAACATAGCCAACAAGAAGAACAACGCGCATTGTTGATCAACTGATAACAATTAATCATTTACCTTAACCATTAAAAACACAGATCAACAACTTGTTATCTCCTTCGTTTCTGCCTTTTCAACGCAAATACTTTATAAATCCTTAAACAGCTATCTTATGTCATTAGAGACTTATATCGAACGATTAAACCGAATGGACAGCCTACTAAAAGCTAAGAGAACGGGACCTCCTAAGGCTTTTGCCCAAGAAGTTCAAATTTCTGAACGCCACCTCTACGAATTTTTGGAAGAAGTACAGTCTACGTTCAACACCGATATTCGCTACTGCCGTCAGGGTAAAACCTATTACTTCTTTCGAGAGGGCGATAGTATAGCAGTTCCTGTAGAGAAGCTAAAACCGAAAAAGCAGTTCCCCGTTAAAAATACTATTTCACCGCTAAGTGATAATCAAAAATGAAACAAGCCTTAGGGGTATTGGAAATAGCTAACCATATTTATCCACCAACCTTTAAAAAACATATTATGCCACTTGCCAGCTATGTAGAGGTAGTCAACAAAATGCAACAACTTATTCAACAGCAATGTACCGGTAGCCCTACGGAGTTTGCCAAAAAGCTCAATATCTCAGGAGGGGAGTTATTCAAGCGTATGCAAGACGCTCAAGCTATTTGGACGACGAACATTGGATATTCCAAAAAGAAGAGATCCTATTATTTCCTATAAAGAAGTAACACAAAGTCCATAATAGATCTACTTAGAACAATTAATCTTTACTTGAACCCTTAAAAAGAAAACAAATGTCCCTGACGAAATACGTTTATCGCATCAATCACTTGGATTATCTTATTCGAACCAAAAGCAGTGGAACCCCTCAGGAATGTGCTGAAAAGATGGGTATCTCCACACGACACCTTTTCCAACTTATTTCTGAAATCAGATCCACTATGCAGGCTGATATACGATATTCCCGATTTCGACAAACCTACTATTTCTTTCAGGAAGGGGATAGCATTTCGATTCCCATCAATAAATAAAACGCCATAAGCTAATCATGAAAGATCGAGGATCGGATCAAACAGTTATTTTAACCCTAAACGATAAGTAATAACCGATAAATAAAATATCTCGTGATTACATCAATTTATCTCATTCTATCAACCACTATTTAAACCCAAAACAACATGACACCAGCAGCAAATAATACCTATGTTGATCAACTACAATATCTAATCCAAAACCAGAACACAGGTACCCCTGAGACACTGGCAAAAAAGCTCAACATCTCATTACGAGAGCTCTGTTTTATTTTCGAGGAGATGGAAACACACCTAGGTAAACCTGTAGGATATTCCAGAACGAAGAAATCCTACTACTTCCTATAGGCAGTAAATGTCACCAAAAAGGTCTACGGATAAATCAGCCCGCACTATAGTCATTAAGCTTAGCGCTGTCGCATCGATTATAAACGATAAATCATAACAGGTGAGCCTGATCATTTTCCGTAGACAGCGACATAATCAATCCTAAACATACAATATTAACCACCATTAAAATCAATAAAGAATGACCAAAGCAGCAAAAAGTAAAGTTATCCTACTTCAACACCTAATCGAAAGCCAAAGTACAGGCACCCCTCAAGAACTAGGTGAGAAATTAAATGTCTCAACTAGAGAATTATTCGCCATTTTCAAAGAAGTGGAAGAAACCATAAAGAAACCCATAGGCTTTTCCAGAAGCAAAAAATCCTATTACTTCCTGTAGAAATAATAGGTCTGAACAATTCACAAAAAAAGCCCTACCGAGATGGGAGGTAGGGCTTACTTTAAAGCTATTAATAGCGCCACAGGCCAGTCCAGGCTATACCAGCTCTAAGTGCTGTACTTTGGTAGATCTCTCCAAAGTCATGGGCTATAGAGGCATTTACACTCCAGTCCTTCTTGAGTTGATAGTCCAGTTGGAGGTAGAGGTAGCTTTGGTTCTTGCCGGATTCGTAGCGGTAGGGGCCGCCTAGGCTCTCGTAGATACCATAGTTTTGAGAGTGAGTTGCCAACAGTTGATAAACTAGTTGATTATTGACAGAGCCTTTAAGGCCTATATGGAAGGCTTTTACACGATTATTAATAATGCTTTGAACATTCAACTCCTCCTCATCTGTAATTTGAGATTCTCTCTTTTTTGTAGTCATAAGTGGAGAGCCTAAAATCAAGTTATTATAGGTCCAACCCGATCGATAATAGCTATTATTGTAATAGTTATCACCTCCATAAAGCCCTTGGGATAGATCATGTGTAGGTCCCGACTGCTCAGTAGTATTTAAATATTCAAATGTAAACTCGGAAGGTAAATAGCTCCATCTTGTTTGCTTAACAACCATCCCATATAGTCCATCAAAGTGTCTAAACCCAGCATCCGTTTGTCCAGATCCATCCTCATAAGGTTTTTGAATCGATAAGCCTAGACTAACATCTTTCACTAAATCTGCTTCTAAACCCCAAGTCCAAATTCCCAAATGATTACCCAAGGCATTAACCTGATCGCTACCCGTAGTTGACTCATCATTGATATTCGCACTTTGAGCCAATAATATTCTAATGTAATTTTCAAAATTGATTGTAGCTTCTCCAAAACGAGGATGGGTACCTCCCCACTGTCCAAAATGCACCAAACCTCCCCATACTTTCACAGGCACATACTTCCCTCCATTGACACTACCAATCAAATATTTCTCATGGAGTAATGTACCTGGAACATATCTATTTTGCCCCATCCAAAAATGTCCCAAACCAGCTTTCACCTGAAAAAATCCATAAGTAAAAGGAACATCCATAAAGTCATCCGTATAAATTCCTATACCCGGTATTGGACGAGCATTGTTACTGATCGCTAAAGATCCAGAGGATAAATCAGAATGTTGCTCTACAGTATGCTCAAACAAACCTGCCTTAATGATGATATCTTCCCATTGTAAGGTTCCATAAGCTTTTCTAAGCATGCTTTGACCACTTGCGGTATTCAGTAGCCCTTCTACTCCATAAGAAGCCTTTAAAGGCAACTTTCCATCGACCAACGTATAACCTCCATTCATTTCAGCCCCCCAAAGAGCACTTGCTTGTTGATCAGCCCAACGTCCTCCTTGACTGAATATCATGTAATGTGGGAGAAAACCGGTTGTAGCTACCACAGCTTGGGCAGACACCTTTACTTGGATAGAATCCTGTTGTGAAAAACCCTTACTTAATAAAAATGGAGCTATCAGTAGAAAAAAAATGGGAATAAAAAATCTTTTCATTAGCGATCTCAATACATATTTAATAATTGACAAAGGTACTTGAAATTATTCATAAATAATTATTCATCTAAAATCTATATATTAAATCATTTAAAATGAGTTCAATACACAGCTTATCTACCATCTAAGTATACTTCCTAAAAATATCTGCAACTCGGACTTAACATTATTTACCTATCCCTTAAATTGTATTCCATTGTCATAGTCTCTAAAGTAACTGTCAATAAATTAAAATCACAAGCATATGGAACAGCAACATATCCAACACCTTTATTGGCGTGCTAGCTTTGGTATTCCTCTAAACCTAGTAAGTACACTACAACAACAATCAAAAAATCAAGTTATCAATCAATTAATTAGTAACTCTTCTCTTTACAAACCGCTTCCTTTTAAGGATCTTTCCGAATTCACTCCATTCAATATCAGACAAACCTCCAACAAAAAAGATATAAGAATTAAAAGTGGAAAAACGATACAAAAACTCAACTTACAATGGCTAGAGTATATGGTCAATAGCGTAGGCATAAGAGAGAAGATGGCTTTATTTTGGCATGATCACTTTGCTTGTGCTCCCAGAAACCCTCTTTTTGCACAACAATATGTAGAGATACTCAGAGCAAATGCTTTAGGTAATTTTGGAACGATGCTTATCGAAGTTTCTAAATCACCTGCGATGTTAACTTATCTCAATAATATACAGAATGTAAAAGGGTCTCCTAATGAAAACTTTGCCCGGGAGGTTATGGAACTATTTACCTTAGGGAGGGATACTGTTTATACAGAAAAAGATATACAAGAAGCTGCACGATGCTTTACAGGGTGGAAAATCAACAAAGAGGGACAGTTTTTTCTGCATCGTAAAAAACATGATACCGGAGTCAAAACTGTTTTGGGAGTAACTGATGCCCTTGAAGGTGAAGATGTCTTACTACTTCTTCTTAAGCAAAAGGAAACGGCTTATTATATATGTAAAAAGCTTTATAGCTACTTAGTCAATGAACACATTCGTGAAGAGAGAGTACAAATACTCGCTAAGTTGATGTATCAAGAAAATTATGAAATCTTACCTGTCCTAAAAGCTATTTTTCTATCTAATTGGTTCTATGAAAATGAAAACATAGGAACTCAGATTAAATCTCCCATTACTTTTATAGTAGGAACACAGCGTCAACTTAACTTGAAAATTTCTCCTCCCCAAAAACAAATATATGTTCAGAGGATACTAGGCCAAATATTATTATCTCCTCCCAATGTAGCCGGATGGAAAAGTGGAACTTATTGGATTGATAATAACCGACTGATGTTTCGACTAAAATGGGTAGAGTCCTTATTAAAAGCAGTCCCTCTTTCGTTGGAGCCACCAGAAATAGGAGATGACAACGACCCTTTTCAAGAAACAAAAGAGGCTGGTAAGATGCGAATAGAGGTAAAATTAGACGAATTTATGAACTATGTAACAGGTAATACCGATAAAAAGGACAGTCATGAAATTTTACTTAATTATCTCTTACAAGTAAACCCCAATCCGTCATCAATACCACTACTAAGAAGAAACATAACTAATGAGCAGCAATTAAAATCCTTCTTATCGAAAGCCAGCAAGCTTCCTGAATACCAAGTATGCTAAACGAACATGTCGCCTAAAGAATGTAAACAAATATTAATATGAACAATGATCGTAGAGAGTTTTTAAAAAAGTCGGCTATCACTACTGTAGGGGCTTTTTTTCTACCACAATTTCTTCAAGCTTATTCCCCCTTAAACCTAGATGGAAATAATAGAAGATTAGTCATTATTCAGCTCTCTGGAGGTAATGATTCTCTCAATACTGTTATTCCTTATAATAATTCCCTTTATTATGAACACCGTCCAACATTAGCTATAGCAGAACAAAAAGTTCTTAAACTGAACAAACAACTGGGGTTACACTATTCTCTTTCCTTTTTTCAAGATCTACTCGATAAAGGAGAAATGAATATCATTAACCAAGTAGGTTACCCTAATCCCAACCGCTCTCACTTTAGATCAATGGACATCTGGCATACCGCAAATATTTCCTCAGCATCTAGCAGTGAAGGCTGGTTAGGAAAATATTTAGATGAATTTCAAGGCAATACGAATAAAAACATATATTCACACCAAGCCATTGATTTAAGCGGTGGTTCCATATTAGCATTACAAGGGCAAAAGCGATCCGGTTTCGGAATTAATAGTGGTAAATTAATCAGAGGAACTAATGATCATTTCCTACAACAAATACAGCATCACCAAGAACATACTAATTCGCAGGTTGATTACCTTTATCAAGTATTGGCTAATACCTATAGCTCCTCAGAATACATTCTGGAGAAAATGAAAACAAAACATTCACATCAAGAATATCCCTCTGACAACTTAGGGAAACAATTAAAACAAACCGCTGACTTAATTACTGCAGGATGTAATACAGAAATTTATTATTTAAAAGTTTCCGGATTTGATACACATAACTCCCAACTTCCACGACAAGAACGTCTATTGAAACAACTTAACCACGGAATACAATCCTTCGTTAAGGATTTGCGAAGATCAGGATTATGGAATAGTACCCGTGTGATGATATTTTCGGAATTTGGTAGAAGAGTCAAAGAAAATGGTAGTAAAGGTACTGACCATGGTGCTGCTGGAAGTTTATTTCTACTAGGTGGTAAATTGAAATCCTCGGGTATTTATAACGCTTCTATTGACTTAGAAAACTTAGAAAAAGGGGATGTTCAATATAAAATTGATTTTCGACGAGTTTATGCCGAACTACTAGATAACTGGTTAGAATTCCCATCAAATACAATTCTAGGAGAAACTTTTAAAAGTATGAATATCGTGTAGCTACTCGTCTACAGTAAGAAATATAAAAAATCCCGAACCATGTACGAAACATGGTTCGGGATTTTTTATGTCAATTGAAAAAATAAAGTATTTAACGATTTACAGTTACTTCTAACGCATATTGTTCCTCGTATTTTTCAGCAATTTTATACCAAGTGTAATGAGACGATGCTACATCTTGCATATCTGCACTACAGCTTTTGATTTTATCAAAGGATAACGTATCAATTACATTATGAAGATCAGAAACATTTTTAAAATACATTGCCTTACCAAAAGTAGTGTATCTATTATAATTCACATCGAATGCAATAATAGGTAAAGACAAATACATTGCCTCCACCAAAGATGGATTTGTTCCCCCGGCACTATGCCCATGTAAATAACAATAGCAATTACTTCTAAGTTGATTTAGAATATGCTGATCATAAATAGGGTCCAATAACGTAATATTCTGTTTGCTGGAATATTTTACTTTTAATTCTCTACCATACTCACTATTATCCCAATTACCAACGAATACAATGTCATCTCCCCTTTGTGAAAATGCTTCTAATAAAATATGTGTATTATTTTCAGGTTCAATTCTACAAACAGAAAAGTAATATTTCTCCGGAATCTTATATTTCGTTTTTGTAGCTTCCTGTAATTCTACATAAGACGTATGATCAGCGCCATAAGCAATAACGCTACTTTCTCTCGCATACGTTTCTTTCACGTAGTCATAAATTCCCTTATTATCTGCTACTACAACATCTGAATTTCTAACGGCAATCCCTTCAAAAAACTTAAGCATTTTTCTAGCAAAAGGACTCCACTTATCTCTTCGATGTTCTAACCCATCTATATTACAAACAATCTTCCCCCTATAAAATAAACGAAGTATTGGCAAAATTAAAGCCCCAGATACCCCAAGAATCAGCATGGTATCTGAAAAAAAACTTGCCTTAATTATAGAAATAATATCATATATAATACTGGATACTCCATTTGCCTCAAAATTCACATAGTGCAATTTTGCATTATTATGAACAGGTAGTTTCTCCGAATAAGCTTTAGAACTACAAAAAACGTGATATTCTATATCACTATTGATTTTATCTTTCGTCAAATACTCCACCAAGGTTTCAAACCCACCATACTTAGCCGGAATACCTACACTTCCAATAATACTAACTTTTTTTCTCATAACATTTAAGCCTCCTTACAGGATACTATGGTAAACTTCAGTGGTTTTTTTTCCTATCAATTTCCAATCAAACTCATTGGATACCGTATCTATTGCAGCTTGGGCAATATCCCCCGACCTTTGAGGGTTAGCAATCACCTTAGAAATCGTTGCTGCTAAAGACTGCGTATCGTTCGTTTTGAATACATATCCATTTTCCTCATCCTTAATAATATCAACCATAGCAGGTAGATCGGATACAATCACGGGCTTTTGATAACTCATAGACATCAATAATACCCCTGATTGATAGATCTTTTTATAAGGAAGAACTACAAAATCGGCAAGGCTGTAAAAAAGATGTACCTCTTCATCAGGAATATACTCTATTCTAGTTATACAAACTTCATTAAGATCATTCTCATCAATGATTTGCTGATAATTTGCAAACGTATCTTTCCAAACTTTACCCGCAATAATCAAATTGATTTTTGATCGTTCCTCTGCGCTTAGATATTTTAAACTATTCAATAAAACATCAAGCCCTTTCACCGTTTTGATTTGCCCAAAAAACAGTAAGTTGATCTTATCTGTTGGCATACCAAGCTGCTTCCCCGCTTCTTCTTTTGAAAGTAAAGGCTCCACAAAAGGTAAGTAATTACCATGCTTAATCACACTTATATCACTTACCTCTACAGTTGTAGATTCTAATAGTTCTTTTTTACAAATCTCATTATGAACAATAAACTTGTCAATCCAATTCAATGCTTTGTTACGATACCACTTATCCTTATCAGACAAATAAAAAGACTCTACATCATGAACCGTAGCTGTTAACTTAAATCCAAATAACTTAATAAGAAAAATATGGAGAAAATCTATTGGTTCAACCCCAAACAAGTGTATATGCGCTGTTTTAATCTTATTCACTTTGGCATGAGTCAATGATCTTATTGCCCCAAACACAAAAAGTAATAGCCTTCTAAACTTATTAATTGACTTGTTATATATTTTTCTATAATAAAGGTATGTCTTTACCTTGTCTTCATAGATTTTATCGGTCTCATCACAAGTATAATAATATACCTCTACTCCATTATGATATAAACCATTCGCCAGGCCATAGTCATAATAGTTCATTCCTCCATGCCCTCCTACTGGTTCTATTAACGCTATACGTGGATTTCTCTCTGCCATTTTCTTCTAATATTGGAAATAAAGTCAGGATAAAATTTTTGAATAAACGAAGAGTTTACAACTTTCTCTAACTGCTCTTCATCCAATGAAATCTCTTTTTTAATCTCTATGTAGCTGGTATTATAAAATTTATCAGATGCTTCATTAGCAGAGGATAAAGAAATAGAATTATGTTCACCAAACATTTTCTTCGTAATATCCCTAAATGACTGATTCAGGTTTTCCGCTCTTACCAGACAAAAATCCAAATTATCGTAAGTCTGATAAAGATATCCTTGATCTGGGTCAAAGTCAAAGTTAACATCAAAGATATCAATATTAAACACCTGTTTAAGCTCTCTCTCAAACCACTCATATTCAGGTAATTCACTTACAAGATCTTTCACTTTGTCATTTACTGTACTAGATAAATCATTCTTAAGATCATCCTTAGAGTTAGAAAAATTAAAAGAATCCTGAAAAATACTAGACAGTTCTCTAGAAATAGGCTCACGAATTGGTGTTAACAAATATATCTTACCATTATAGCTTTTTAAAGCCTCTAACATTGCTGTACTCTGAATCAAATGAAAC
Source organism: Algivirga pacifica (assembly GCF_039543525.1). Taxonomy (NCBI): domain Bacteria; kingdom Pseudomonadati; phylum Bacteroidota; class Cytophagia; order Cytophagales; family Flammeovirgaceae; genus Algivirga; species Algivirga pacifica. The sequence continues at coordinate 125,412 of NZ_BAABJX010000017.1, read as the reverse complement.
GGTACAGAGTTTCTAACACCCGATCTATAATACTCCTTTTGTTCCTCTATTCTTTCTGGGGCTAACGAATGAAGATGAAATGTAGGAATATTGACTTCTGATGACTTAATTGAACTATACACTGAAGACGAACCCACCTTACCAATAGAATAAATAAGGACGATTTCCTTTTTATTCTCTAATAACTTCGTAATTCTTCTCTTCTCAAATTTTAAAATTTGTGGTTCAAAATTCTTTGAGATAAAAATTCTCAATTTTCGTTTATAATATGAAATAAAGCCTTTCATGAAATTTCTAAAATTAATTAATAAGTATCCAGAACACTGAAGATATAATATTGATTTGGCTTCTAACTATAAAATTAGAATCCAATATAGAACAAGCCCAATTATATTTTTTTATTTATAACTGGTGTTTAACACCAAAGAGCAAACAATTTTACGAAAAGAATTCTTTTTTAAAGATTTCGTAATCATCATGTATAAGTGATTCTAATAAGTTTAGATCTTCAGTAGAAATTCTATCAGACTTAGCTTCTTTCTTGTACACAAAAAGCTTTGCAAGCTCAAAAAACTGACTTGGTAAATACAATTTCATCTTTTGTACCAATTCTCGATTATGCTGAGCATATCTACCGAAAATATTTCTAGCAGCTTTGTTCTCATTTACCTTCTTATCAAAATCTATATCAATAGCTGGTATATCTAAAAACTCAAATAAACTGCTCATATCCTCTCTTAAATTCTCCAATCGAAGAAATAAGACATTTTTACGCCCAAAAAGCTCTACGTACCTTTTAGAATTTTGATAGTAAAGACTATTCGTAACATATTGATTGTAATGAAAAGAATCCTCTGATGTCAGATAATCACTAAAATCACCACTAGCATATCCCATTCGCTTATCCATCAAATAATGAGAATAGGCTCTTTTATATGGATCTCTTGTAATGATAATAATTTTAGCATCCTGGTTAAAGTCTCTTATTTTTTGAGGAACATCATCAAAAGTAAAATAAGACACACTACTATCTACTAAATACTTTTCTCCTGTATTTTTTGAAAACCCCTTCAAGTAACTATTAAGATCTTGTGTTTTGTAATCTTTATAATAAGAGTCCTTTTCTAAGGAATCTTTCGAGAAAAAGTTTAATTCCTTAATTACCGGAAAAAAAATATCGGAATGTTCTCCTAAAGTCTGGAATAAAAAAGTAGATCCCGACTTGGGAGCTCCTACAATAAATAAATTTGGTTTATTTGTCATAAAAAAATTCTAATTTAATAGCATAACCTATAAAAGATCTCCTTTAATATTCTACAGTTTTCACAAAATGATCTCCTTTTTCTAATTATCATAGATAATTAAAGCCACCCTCACTTCACAGCAAGATTGGCTTTTACTACAGTAAAAATAGTACTCATAAGATCTGTCCTACCCCTTAGCAAAAACAATAAAGATTTATATATAAATCGTGACCAATAATTTACTTTAAAAATTAAAAGTCGTCTACCTGATAAGTATTTCACAAAAGTGTAATACTGATTCATTTTCATATTCTTAAACAGAAAACTCAAATTGGGGTTTTTGTGAGACATCCCTTTAGCTTTTGCCCCTTCACTACCTTTCAAACTTCTTTGTACCTTATGAAAAATTCTGGCATCGCTAGAATAGTATAATTTAAAGCCTAAATCAACTGCCCTGATAGACATTTCCAGATCCTCACAATACATAAAAAAATGCTCATCAAACCCGCCAATAGTGGTTAATGACTTTTTAGAAAACATCATACAGCAACCAGAAATAAATGTTACATACTTAGACTGATTAGCTCCTGAATCAGTTGGCTGTACATTAAAGTCTTTTATAATTGGCCACCCTATCTTGTAATCTACAGTTCCTCCACCATACCACACTATATCCCTATTCCCTTCATACATTGTTTTACAAGTAGAAATACCTATTTCTGAATCAAAAAGAAATGGTTTCTTCAACTCTGACAATGTATTACTCTCTATGATCGTATCGTTATTTAGCAATAAAAGATATTCGAAATCAATATTTTCTTGAGCCCATTTAATCCCCAAGTTGTTTGCTCTACCAAAGCCTATATTCTCTTTGCTAATAATTACTTTTAAACTTGAATAATAATCGTATAGATTTTCAATTCTATTAGCATCTTGCGAACAATTGTCTACCACTACAATAAAAGGCTCTTGACCTTCACTTTTAGAAATACTTTGAATGCATTCCAATGTATCCTGATAGCCATTATAATTAACTAGAATAATGACGGTTTCTTTTTGAATCATAAACTATAGAAATAACTAATGCAAAAACTAAAAATAAAAAAATATGATTCCCCCTATTTGATAGCGTGAACAGTGTGATAAAAAATACCAATATACTCATTTGATAATGTCTAAGATTAAAAGGTAGCTTCCTACTTTTAAAAAAAATCATTGCTGACATGATCAAAAATAAAAGTAAACCTAAGATCCCTGAATCAAGAATAAGAGAAAGGTAATAAATATCAATTGTAGCAGAGCCATCTAAATCTCCGAATCCCAAAACCTTTCCGCCTACACCAAAACCATATCCCGTCAAAAACTTATTATTAATTAATGGTATAGCTAATTCAATCTGTGTCATTCGATTGGAGTCTTCGGTTAATTTTTTACCTCCAAAAAAATCTTCTACAAAAGCCAGATCTACACTTGTCAATAATAATGTTAATGCGACTAATAAGCATACTACTAGTACAAAGAATTTTATTATAGGGTGACGTGTTTTTATGTATTCCCAGGAATAGAATACCACTAAAAAAACTGAAATAATTAATGATGTTCTACTTTTCGTCAATAAACTACAAATCAATAAACCAAAAATAATACTGTTATGTAATAACTTTTTTTTGTTTATCCCCCCATTTTTAAATGAAATTATTATTGGTATCATAAAAACAATGTATTGTGCCAAATCCAGAGGGTTTACAAATGTTGACTTGATACGGATAACACCATCTAATGTAAGACTTTCTAAAGCAGTTTTCTGATATTCAGTAAGAGCATTATAATTAATAAAAGGTGTAAAAGGACTAAACCCCAATATATATTCAACTACCCCAACAATAATAATAGCACTTGATGTCACTACTATAAATTTATTAAATACCCGAAAGAAGTAGTCATCTATTTTAATTGTACATACTATAAAAAAAATAAAAAATGTATAGAGACTATAATTCACAAAAAGCTTTAGTGAATCTTCATAAGTTGATTGAACAGATGAAATTAGACAGATTAAAACATAGCCAAAAAATACAAAGAAAAAGAATGGGTTACTTATTAATATATTAAATACCCTACTCCGTTTTTGAGAGGACACAAACATTATTAATAAACTAATTGACATTAAATACAAAAAGACTATTCTATCATATGTAAGATAAACACCAGCAATAGGTAAACCTCCTATATATGTAGGCACTAACACATATATGGCTAAAAAAACAAATAAAGATTTTACCAATAACCTGTCAAGACTACTGTTACGAAACTTCAATGATCCACCCAAAACGTATCTTATAGTTTAAATTAATTATAAAAAACACATCTTATTAAGACTGCTTTATTCAAAATAAAGATTACTTCTACTTTATAAGTTCCTTCACTTTTATATAGTCTTCACCAACAACACTATCAATATATGACTTCACCTTAGGTGATATTTCTTGCTTTTTATAGGGTCTCATAAAAAAGCTTTTCAAAAAAGCCAGCTTTGACTTGAATGTTGAAGGTAGTATTCTAGCAATACTTTTGAGTAATACATTTCGATACAAATAAGTTTGATTATGTATCTCATCTTCATTTGAATCAGAAGGCGTAGCTTCTATATCCAAGAAGTTACATATAGACTCATAAACTTGATTAGAATTACGTTTTAGCTGATCAAAGTCTAGAAATAAAATCTGATTCCTTGGAAAGATATCCAAATACCTTTTAACCTGAGCATAATATAAACTAAGGTCTAAATACATATTGGTCTTAAAATACCCTTTATTCTTTGTTTTAAAATCTGATTTTAGCTCTCCAATTATACTATCTTCATCCATTTCCAATCCCTTATTATCCATTAAGTAATGACTAATTGTTCTGGCAATAGGATTTCTTAAAATTATAATAATTTTTGCCTCTTTATTATAATTGTATATCTCAACTGGAGCGGTTTTACTAGGCAAATATGATGTTGAAAAATCCCCTATTAGCTTATGATCTTTAACATCCTTAAATAACTTTTCATATTGTTCTAATGTGTCAATACAAGCATTATGCTTTTCTTTTAGAGGCGTATCCAAGTAATATTGATCAAAGTCAAATTTTATATTGTTTTGAATATCTTCTCTACAATCTTCAATTTTAAACTCAGTACTAAAAAAATTTGGCTCTTTAATAGGACAAAGAAATACTTCTGGGTGCTTTTTTAGCATTTGATATAAAGTCGTGGTACCCGACTTCGCAGCTCCAACAACAAAAAAGTTTACTTTTTTATTATTTAATATTAATCCATTTTCCATTTTGAAATCATTTATATATTAAAGCAATTAGGATGCTCCAACAGTACTGATCACTTTAAATTTTACGCCCCTACACTTAAAATGGTAATATTGAAATCGATATCTTTCTTTTCACCATCACTACTTTAAAGATATTACTCAATGAAACCGTAATAGCTGTAGCCACTGCTACTCCTATCACGCCATAAGACTTTATTAACAGAACATTTAGAATAACATTCATGATTAATGATAGTACTGAAATGTAGCCATGTTCTTTTTCATACCCACACATCACAAGCAGTAACCCTGAACACCCCGTTGCTATATTAAAAAATTGACCAACAGCCAGTATTATCAATATTACTTGAGCCTCAACAAAATTTTCACCCCAAAAACTTAACATCCAACCTCCTATAAGGACAAATGACAAAAAGACCATTAGCGCAATAACAACCAATCCTAATGTTATTTTTCGTACCATTTTTGACATTTGATCTAACTTAGACTCATGAAACATACTCGCTAATTTTGGTGAGATAGCAGTGTTAGTCACTTGTAACAAAAAGGAGGTTAAAAAAGCTAATCTTGCGGCAACATTATACAAACCAACATCTTCCATTGTCCCTAAAGACGCCAACATCATAGTATCCAGATTACTTGCTATAACAGAAGTACCTGACACCATTAGCATTGGAAGCCCCATTTTAAACATAGGTCTTAAATTCAAAGACCCTTTTAAAGCAGAAACTTTTCCTCTGATTTGTTGATGCCATAACAATTTCACTACCACTACCATTATCAGTCTACTAACCAAATAAAGAATCAAGACAGATATCGAAGAAAATTCAACACTAAAGACCCAATATATAGCCAACCCAACTAATACTAGTATTGAACTTAATGTTTGTTCTACTAAATTTGATTGCCAAACTTTCCCATACCCATTTAGTGCCGCAGAAAAAACCCTAGCAACAGTTTGTGGAATAAGCATAAAAAAGGTTAGCAATATAGGTACTGTCAGCTCTACCCTACCTTGAAAAAGGTACTTAATTAAAAAAGGATTTAAAAGCCAACCTAATACTGCTATTATTATTGCAAAGGTCGTATTAACAAATAAGGCAGAATTAATTGTGTTGAGAATATTTTGATAATTTTCTTGGGACTTCGCTATAGATATAAATTTAACTATGACAAACTGAAAACCGAACATCGTCAATACCAAGCAAACCATGCCTAGCTGATTAGCTAAATTCACTACTCCAAGTCCTTCTGGTCCCAATGTTCTTCCAAGAAAAACACTAATAAGTAAAGCTGATGACATTCCCACCACCTTTACTATCATTGTTTTCGAAGACTTTAATAACACCTCAAATGTATGAATATCAAGTCTATTTCTAATTTTAGTTACCATTCAATAAATATATACAATCTACCAATGACTTTTTCCAATGTTTATGACTCAACAAAAAGTGCTCTTTGATCTTTTTCTTATTCAATACCGAATACAAAGGTCTCTCTGCTTTTGTAGGATAATCAATGGTTTCTATTGGCTTCACCACACAATCAATACCATTTAGTTCCATGATCGTAGTTGCAAAATCATACCAACTACATACACCATCATTAGAATAATGATACACTTCATTTGAATCTCTCCATTGGTCTTCTTTAACACAGATAGACAAACATACCTCTGCTAAATCCCTAGCATAGGTCGGGCTACCTATTTGATCTACAATCACTCCTAACTCCTCTCTCTCTTTCCCCAAGCGCATCATCGTTTTTACAAAATTATTTCCAAAAGACGAATAAACCCAAGATGTCCTGATTACTATACCTGGAATAGACGCTTTTAAGACATGTTGTTCGCCAGCTAATTTAGTTTTCCCATAGACACCTAACGGACTCACACCATCTACTTCCGTGTAAGGAATATTTCCACTTCCATCAAAGACATAATCTGTAGAGATATGAATAAATCTCGCATTTACTGTCGTTGCGGCCTCTACCAAATATTCAACTGCTTGATTATTTACTCTATCTGCTAACTCATATTCATCCTCTGCCTTATCCACAGCCGTATAAGCTGCACAATTGATGACAATATCAATTGTATTTTCAGCAAAAAAAGTCTGTACTCTATCTCTATCAGTAATATCCAATTCAACAACATCTGTAAAAATAAAGTTGAAATTAGGACAATCATTTGCCAGAACTTGAATCTCCGATCCTAGCTGACCATTTTTTCCCGTAACTAAAATATTCATACCAGCTCTTTTTCTATTTCTGACAATAATGGCTGAATAGCATCCTTCTTAGAAAGCAAAATTTCACTTTCATCTAACTTCCAATCAATGTTGAAAGCAGGGTCATTCCACAATACCCCTGCATCGTGTTCAGGTGCATAAGGATTATCTACTTTATAAGAAAAAATAGCTGTTTCACTTAAAACAATAAACCCATGCGCAAATCCCTTTGGTACTAGAAACTGCTTTTTATTTTCAGCACTCAGGATAATAGATTCATGTTGCCCATACGTAGGAGAATCTTTTCTCAAATCTACCGCCACATCCAATACTTCTCCTTGAATAACACGAACTAACTTTGTCTGCGCATAGGGTGGTTTTTGAAAATGTAATCCTCTCAATACACCACGTTCTGATTTAGATTCATTATCCTGCACAAATTTAATATGTGGGAAATTCTCTTGAAACCAGCTTTCTTTATAAGCCTCCATAAAATAGCCTCGATCATCCTCAAATGCTTTAGGCTCTATAATTACTAAATCAGGTATGGATGTTTTAATAATATTCATATGTATTTATTATAAGAATTCTATGATAAATAATCTTTCAAGTCCAAATCCGGTAATAAAATCTTTAATCGTTTGTTTGATTGTTGATAATATTGTTCGATTTCTTCTTTAAGATCATTAGACAATGAATAATCTGAAATAAATGGTGTCAGTTTTGACACTACTCTAGTTAATAGGTTTATATTTTTTGTTTTTAAATCAAAGATAGGTGTTGGATTTAACTCTGTCTTTCTAACGTGATTTAAAAACCTTCGAATTATCAAATAAGAATGATTTTTACTCACATTTACTTGAGCACTCGTAATTTCATTAATATCAACCGGAGCTATCTCAAGAAAGTTAGTCAATCGACTAAAATATACTTCTGGTTGTTTTCTTAATTGTTCATATGGAAGTACCAATACATTTTCAGCCCCAAACAAATCAAAATACTTTTGGAGCAATAAATCATACTCCAAATACTCTTTAGAAAATGAAGGTATTTGCCAGTAATTCTCCGTAAGCATACTTTCTATACTTCCTCTATATCCTTCATGTACCAATTGTTTATACATTGAAAGGATCATACTTTTTTGATTCCGAATACCTATAATTACTTTTGCATTTGGAAATGCACTCTTAATTCTATCTGCAATGATAAAGTTATCAAAGCCACCTGAAGAAGGTTGCCCAGATAAACGCTCACTACTTACAACTAACTTTTTGGCTTTATTATTTTTAGTCTTTTCCATAAGAATCTGTCGAAACCGCTCTTTTGAAAACGATCGTAACGAAGGCTTCACTAAATGTGATACCAAATCATCGCTCCATGGGTTCTTAAAATCATTTAAGAGGGCTGTAGAGTCATTCTTAGAAAAAAAATTTTTTTGAAGAAGTGTTGTTGCTGTTTTATGATAACCAATATGAAAATAAAGAGTATTATCCATCCCTTAATAAAAAACAATAGTACAAACTAAAAACAATAAAAAGTATACAGTTAAAACGTAATAATTAATTACTGCTGTACCCGTTTAACCAAATACTGACCATATCCTGTTTTCATTAGCGGCTTAGCCAACTCCAACACTTGTTCTTTAGAAATAAACCCTTGGTCAAAAGCTATTTCTTCCAAGCAAGCAATCTTCAATCCTTGCCTTTTCTCAATCGTCTGAATAAAAGTAGATGCCTCAATAAAAGAATCATGTGTACCGGTATCTAACCAAGCATACCCTCTTCCCATCAATTCTACTTTCAAAGCATCTTTCTTTAGATACTCTTCATTGACAGTAGTAATCTCTAATTCTCCTCTAGCAGAAGGCTTGATACTTTTTGCGATTTGTATTACGTCATTCGTATAGTAATACAATCCTACCACAGCATAGTTTGATTTAGGATTTTCTGGCTTCTCCTCAATACTGGTCACATTGCCAGACTTATCAAATTCTGCTACTCCATATCTTTCAGGATCATTCACATAGTATCCAAATACGGTTGACTTTCTAAGCTCTTCTACATTCTTTTTAGCCGCTTTCACCAACTCCGTCATGCCATGTCCATAGAAGATATTATCTCCCAAGACCAAGCAAACGTCATCATTACCAATAAACTCTTCTCCCAGAATAAAAGCTTGTGCCAATCCATCAGGACTTGGCTGCTCTACATACGAAAAGTTAACCCCCAAATCAGATCCAGTTCCCAATAGTTTTTTGAAATTGGGTAAGTCATGAGGTGTTGATATAATCAAAATGTCTTTAATACCTGATAACATCAAGACTGAAATCGGGTAGTAAATCATTGGTTTGTCATAAATTGGTAGAAGCTGCTTTGAGACTCCTTTGGTGATCGGGTACAGACGCGTACCCGAACCTCCGGCTAATACTATTCCTTTCATAGGATATCAGTTACAATTAGTTTTTGTTTGTTAGTTATTTGGCAGCGTACTGCTCTTCATAATATTTTTGGTAGTTTCCGGAAGTCACACTTTCCAACCACTCCTTATTATTTAGGTACCAGTCAATCGTAATGCTCAACCCTTCTTCAAATGTTACGGATGGTTCCCACCCTAGTTCTTTATTGATTTTGGAAGCATCAATCGCATAACGAAGGTCATGCCCTGGTCTATCTTTGACGTAAGTGATCAGCTGCTCTGAAGTTCCTTCTGCTCTATCCAGCTTCTGGTCCATCTGCTTACAAAGCACCTTGATTAGATCAATATTTTGCCACTCATTAAAGCCTCCAATATTATACGTTTCCGTATTCTCTCCCTTATGGAATACCAAATCAATCGCTATAGCATGATCCACTACGTACAGCCAATCTCTGGTGTATTTTCCATCACCGTATACTGGAAGAGACTTACCTGTAAGGATGTTATTAATAAACAGAGGGATTAGCTTCTCAGGGAACTGGTTCTGTCCATAGTTATTCGAACAGTTTGTAATTACATAAGGCAACCCATAGGTCTCTCCATAAGCTCTTACAAAGTGGTCAGAACTTGCTTTGGATGCTGAGTAAGGAGAGTTAGGATCATAAGGAGTTGTTTCCTCAAATAAACCTGTTTCTCCTAAGGTGCCATAAACTTCATCAGTACTCACATGATAAAAACGCTTGCCTTCCCAGTTATTTTGCCACAATGTTTTGAATGCATTCAACAATACCATTGTCCCCAAAATATTGGTCTTCGCAAATGCCAACGGGTCGGTAATCGAACGGTCAACATGCGACTCTGCTGCCAGATGAATTACTCCATCGAACTGATACTCTTCAAAAATCCCATTGATATACGCTTCATCCGTAATATCTCCCTTTAGGAAGGTATAATTCTTCCTATCCTCTATATCTTTAAGGTTCTCCAAATTCCCTGCATAAGTCAATACATCTAAATTATAGATATGATAATCAGGATAATTAGTAACGAATCGACGAACGACATGAGAACCGATAAAGCCTGCTCCTCCTGTAATTAAGATCTTTTTCATTATTTTTTTAATTAGTTTTTAATTTTTATAAAATATCTAATTCTCCTTTCTCACAAATCAATTTCATTCCTAGTTCAGGTAATAGCAAGATCACATTTATCTCCTCTACCCTTAACACTTCCGCCACTGTTCCTTGAAAATTATCCATGTTCACCTTCACTTTATCTCCTTCATTCAACTCCAGGTACTTCACACTAGAATTCCCATCAATTTTCTCTACAAACTGTCTAAAAGCTGAAATACTTTCATTTCTCATCACAGCCGGTTTACCAAGCCAAAAGACAAAATTCATGACTCCGGGATCTTTCAAAACTTCCCAACGTTGTCCTTCTTTTATTCGAATAAAAACATAAGATGGAACGACAGGACTCACTACTTTTTTCTTGCGATCACTCCATTGTCTTATCGTTGTATACGTAGGGCAATACACTTCAAAACCTTGCTTAGATAGTCGTTCCGCTACTTTTTTTTCAGCCCGTGGTTTTGTATAAATGACCATCCATTGTAATGAAAGATCTTTTTTATTACTCTCCATAGCTCTCCCAGATTTTAAGTGCTGACTCAGGTAAATGATTTATAGAAAAAGTCCCTGAAGAGTCTAAAGTATATGTAATGGGCTTTTTAATAGTCTCTTCAACTTTTTGTACCGCTTTACATAAATAGACTTCGTTAACATCACCTACAATCACCAAGTCTATTCCTTCCGTATAAACTCCATTAGCTAATGCTCCAACCAAATAAACCTCTTTTAAATCACCAATATTATCTAATACTTTTTCAATGAGCTTATCTAGACCGACATATTTAAAAACAATGGCTTGAATATCTGGAAATAAAGGGTGGGTTGTATTTACTCTAAAAATCTTCTTATTTCCTTCATAGGTAGAAAGTAGCATATTCGCTTCTTCTAAGCGATTAAGCTCCACCCGTACCGCATTGGTAGATTCTGAGAACTCTGTTGCTAATCCCCTGAGGTAAGAAGTATTGGAAGGATTTAGAAAAAATTTCAACAACAGCTTTAACCTTGTTTTTGAGGTAATTAGCGCTTCCAACATTTCAAAAATAGTTAAAATTAGATAGAGCTTCGCCACGTCAGTCACATTATTCCAATATGACTATTTTCACATTTATATGGACAAAAATTGCATAATGAGGGCTAAATAACAAACTATTGAGTATTTTTTTTACTCATTTAAAATCCTAATAATTAAGAGTTAATACTATTAATCTGTCATCTTAACACTCGCATTTGTTTATCGCTTATTGTGTGTCATTTATAAACGATACACAATAAGCGATAAGCTATGTTTAACCTAACACCAAAAAGCTACCATTCAATAAATCCTTCTTCGTATACAAGAACAGCTCCTCTTCTGTATTTCCAGCATATACTTTTCCACCAGCGCCCATCACAACAGCTTGTCCTGCAGCAGTATCCCATTCCATAGTAGGCCCATGACGATAATAAATATCTGCTTTTCCTTCCGCTACCATACAAAATTTCAAGGAGCTACCCACAGAAATACTTTCTGTAGAGCCGTACTTTTCAAACACTTCTTCCTCTGCGGGATTAGCATGTGACTTACTGCGTACTGCCACAATTTTCTTATCGTTCTTGTTAACTTCTAACTGAACATCTTCTCCGTTCTCTCTTTTGAAAGCGCCTTGTCCTACTTCTGAGTAATAGACAATATCTTTGGCCGGTACATATACTACACCCAATACTGGCAGTCTATTCTCGATCAACGCAATATTTACCGTAAACTCTCCATTCTTATTGATAAACTCTTTCGTTCCATCCAATGGATCAATAATCCAATATTGTGACCATGAGCTTCTCTCCTCATATCCTTGATGTTCTCCTTCTTCTGAAAGGATGGGGATATTAGGAGTCAATTTTTCCAATGCTGCAACAATAACCTCATGAGAAGCTTTATCAGCTTTTGTTAAAGGAGAGGCATCCGATTTCTTTTCTACACCAAAATCCGAACTAGGATCTGTATAGATATCCATAATCGCCTTACCAGCTTCAATAGAAAGCTGAATAATATCTTCTAGCTTGAAATTCATAAATTTGTTTGTTTAGATTATTTGATACCTTATCGTTAAATACACAATCACTGTTGTGAAATATAGTAACAACATAGGGCTTCCCACCTTTAAGAAATCCTTTGTTGTGTAACCTCCTGGGCCGCTCACAATCATATTTGTTTGATAACCAATAGGGGTTATAAACGCTGCAGAAGCAGCAAATGCGATTCCCAAATAAAAAACCTCTCCATCAACCCCTAACTGCTCAGAAACGCTATATGCCAAAGGAAAAGCAACAGATACCGCAGCTACATTGGTAATGAAAGACGTCAGAAATACCGTCAACAACATGATACCTATCAGTACTCCAAGGGTTCCTGTTGGCTCAAGCAATAACATCATGTTCTGTGTAATCAACTTAGACGCTCCTGAACGGATAAATAAATCCCCTAACGCTAAAGCAGTGACCATAATACTCAGTAAATGTAAATCAACTGTTTGACGTAATAGTCGGGGAGTGATTAACTTTAGTATCACCGCCAAAAAGACCGTCAGAAGTAATGCTGTAAATAATGAGATAATCTGCCCAAAGGCCATCCCCAAAAAGCCTAATGTCAATGCTAAAAAATACTTCGCATATTCATTTGACTTTATTTCCTCGTAATTCGTATGGGAAAGTATATAAAAATCTTTCTTTAGTTGCGCTATAGAGATTAGTTCACTTGTTGTGATCAATAAAACATCTCCTCTCTTTAGTTCAATCTCTCCTAATCGACCACTCAACATTTCTCCATTTCGATGAACGGCGATAATCGTCGAGTTGTATGTTTTCCTAAAGTTTGCATCCTTTACCTTCACATCCTCCAGAGGAGAATTGGCCGGAATAGACACTTCCAAGAGCTTCAGACTATCATTCAACTGAAAACGCGGATTTTTAGCAATCACCAAATCCGTATTTTCTTCTAAAAGCTCTAAAATATCATCAATACTTCCAGAGAAAATAATCCGATCATTAGCTTCTAACCGAACGGCAGTACTTAGGACCACATTGATCACTTCCTCTCCTCGAATAATCTCAATCGGGTTTACCCCCTTTCGATCTCTTATTCCTAATTGATGAATACTTTGGCCTATATATTGAGAACTTGGTGTTAGCTTCGTTTCAATAAAATAGGATCGAACTCCATGTCCTATTTCATCCATCATAAGACTTTTATTCTCTAATCGATGATACCCAAAAAAGTATAGATAAATGATACCGACAACCGTCACTAATATCCCTGGGATAAAAAAGTCCATAAAGGATAAGAGTTTCACATTGTTACTCTCCAATAGTCCATTCAATACCAAGTTTGTAGAAGTACCAATCAAGGTTATCATTCCACCCAGAATAGCAGAAAATGACAAGGGCATTAATAGTTTGGAAGGAGATATCTTATACTCTTTTGCCTTTTCATACACATATGGCATCATCATGACCACAATAGGAGTGTTATTGAACACAGATGACAAGCCCGCCACAATGGCGTTCATACGTACTAAAAATGTTTTTGGAGTCTTCGCTTTCCCTAGAAAGTAATCAAAAAGTTGATAGGGGTTAAAGTTCTTTTGTACAATGGCCGAAACCATAATCACTAAGAAAACGGTTAATATTTGGGTATTGGCTAAACCGCCTACAAGTACCGTCATCGGCAGAATTTTCAAGACTACCAAAATACCTGCAGCACCTATAAATAAATAGGATGGAGTATACTTCCCTTTAATCAGTAGTATGACCAATCCGGCGAGTACCAATAGTACAATCCACTTATGAAATTGCAGGTCTATACTCATATGCCTTCCAATCGATAATAAGTTAAAAAAAGAGCCTATCCAAGTAGGCTCTTTGTATTTATAGATGAAATAGATTAACTACCTACTTAGATAATCATACCGGCAGCAACTGTTTCATTCGTAACCTCATCCACCAAGATCAAGCTACCTGTCGTACGGTTGTTTTTATAAGAATCTTGCAACAATGGTTTTGTTGTTCTGATTTTTACACGACAGATATCGTTCATCTTGATTTCTTTATCATCCTCGATGCGATGCAATGTATTTACGTCTACTTTGTAAAGAATATCTTTGATCATACCCTTCGCTTCATTAGACGTGTGACGTACAGAATACTTCGCTCTTGGCTGAGGGCCACGGTTGTTCAACCAGCAAAGCATTACTTCTACATCCTGCTCCATTTTAGGTTGATTATTCGTACGAACAATCATATCCCCACGGCTAATATCGATCTCATCTTCCAACGTCATCGTTACCGACATAGGAGGGAACGCCTCTTCAATTGCTCCATTGAATGTATCAATAGATTTGATTTTAGAAGTAAACCCAGAAGGCAATACGGTAACCTCATCGCCTGGCTTAAAGATACCACTAGCAACACGCCCTGCATATCCTCTATAATCATGGAACTCATCCGAATGAGGGCGAATCACTGTTTGTACAGGGAAACGACAGTCTACCATATTATAGTCACTATCAATATGGATAGTCTCCAATGTATGTAGCAAAGTTTCTCCCTGATACCAATCCATTTTTTCAGAGCGATCTACCACGTTATCTCCCTTCAACGCACTGATTGGGATAAAACGCACATCCTTGATCTGAAGCTTAGCAGCAAACTCTTTGTAATCCTCAACAATCTTATCAAAAGCTTCTTGATCGTAATCAACCAAGTCCATTTTGTTAACACAAACGGCTACGTGAGGGATCTGAAGTAATGAAGCAATAAATGAGTGACGTTTTGTTTGCTCAATCACCCCTTTTCTAGCATCTACAAGAATCAAAGCCAAGTTAGCCGTTGAGGCACCTGTCACCATGTTTCTTGTATACTGAATATGCCCCGGTGTATCAGCAATAATAAACTTACGCTTTGGAGTAGCGAAATAACGGTACGCTACATCGATTGTAATACCTTGCTCACGTTCGTCTTTCAATCCATCCGTAAGGTGCGCCAACTCCACATGCTCCAAACCTTTACGCTCACTAGAACGCTGTACTGCTTCCAATTGATCTTCAAAAATTGATTTCGAATCGTATAGCAAACGACCAATTAGTGTACTTTTCCCATCGTCTACACTACCTGCCGTAGTAAAACGAAGCAAAGACATTTCTTGAGATGTACTCATTTTTATATCATTTTGAGTTGAGAAGGTGTAACTATTCTTCTCAACTAATTTGTATCTATAATTAATGAAAAAGAGATAGCGTACTGCCTAGAATAGTATGCAGTATCTATAAACAAAAAAGATTCTAGAAGTATCCTTCTTTCTTACGGTCTTCCATTGCCGTCTCAGAACGCTTATCATCTGAACGGTTTCCTCTTTCTGTTTGTCTAGCTGCAGCTACTTCTGCAACAATTTTCTCTAAGGTATCTGCATCAGACTCATCACCACCTGTAATTGTAATATCACCCAATGTACGGAAACGGATCTTCTTACTTTCTACTACCTCACCCGGTCTTAGTGTTAGGTACTCAGAATACGGTAACCACGTACCATCTCTTCTGACCACATCTCTTTGGTGAGCAATGTATAAAGAAGGAATTGCAATATTTTCACTCAAGATATATTGCCATACATCCATCTCTGTCCAGTTACTGATAGGGAAGGCTCTAAAGTGCTCTCCTGTGTGATGTTTCCCGTTGAACAAGTTCCATAACTCAGGACGTTGGTTTTTAGGGTCCCACTGTCCAAACTCATCACGGTGAGAGAAGAAACGTTCTTTTGCTCTTGCTTTTTCCTCGTCTCTACGACCACCACCGATACAAACATCAAAGCCATGTTCTTCGATCGTATCCAATAATGTCGTTGTTTGCAATCTGTTACGGCTAGCATCTTTTCCTTTTTCCTCTGCTACACGTCCCTGATCGATAGAGCTCTGAACCGAACCGACAACCAATTGAACGCCTAATTCCTCAATCAAGTCATCTCTAAACTTGATCGTTTCAGGAAAGTTGTGCCCCGTATCCACATGGAATAACTTAAATGGCATTTTGGCAGGATAAAAGGCTTTTCTAGCCAAATGGGTTACCACAATTGAATCCTTACCACCAGAGAACAAAATCGCTGGGTTTTCGAACTGGGAAGCTACTTCTCTCAATACATAGATGGCTTCTGCCTCCAGCTCCTGCAAGTGGTTTAGGTGATACTTACTCATAGTTTATTAAAAATTACTTAAAGTTTGTTTTTAATCTCGTTCCATAAAAAGTCCAGCGACTCCTCCAGAGCTAACTGGTCTGTTCTTACTTCAATATCAGGCTGAACAGGCGCTTCGAAAGGTGAACTAATCCCTGTAAAATTAGAAATCTCACCAGCTCTCGCTTTCTTATATAATCCTTTTACATCCCTTTGTTCGCATACTTCCAAAGGACAGTTGACAAATACTTCTACAAAATTATCTTCCCCAACAATTTGTTTCACTTTCGCTCGGTCTTCAGCAAAAGGAGATACGAATGCTGAAAGCGTTATTATTCCTGCATCCACAAATAGATTGGCTACTTCTCCAATTCGACGAATATTTTCCACCCTACTTTCTGAAGAAAAGTCAAGATCATGGTTAAGGCCCTTACGGACATTATCTCCATCTAAGATATAAGTATGATATCCCTCTTCAAAAAGCTTTGCTTCCAATGCATTGGCCAAAGTAGACTTTCCTGATCCAGAAAGACCCGTAAACCAAATCACCAAAGAACGGTGATCATATTTAGTATTTCTAGCATTCCTATCCACTTTATAATCGTGAGGAATGATATGAAGTTTTTCTGCCATTTATTTGTTAGTGTTTTTTGATAGCCTTATGAAAAATATTCATCATCTTATTAGACTATCTCGATTACTGAAGACATGTTTAATAAGACAAAATTGATAAAAAAAATACTTATATCATACCTATACTAAAAAAAGTAATAAAATAAGCGACTCATTATCAGCTTACATCCTATTGTAGTAGTTTCTGACGTTCTTTTCTTAAGATAATATTTCGTTTATGCTCCGCACGTTTATCTCTCTCAAAAAAGACTCTTTTTACTCTCCAGTTTAATCCGGCATTTAACACAAAGCCACTGATAGCTAACCAAAGTAAAACAAATCGATCACTTAGTACAAGACCTAATCCCCAAGCCATAACGATCGCGCAAATACTAACACATAGAATCACCAAGGTTACGTGATGATGTTCCAATCCCATCCTCAAAAGCATATGATGAACATGTAACTTATCAGGTGAAAAAGGAGAACGTCCTTGAGACATTCTTAAAGTAAATATTCTCAGTGTATCAAAAATAGGATAAGCAAATAATGCGATAGACAAACTTACACTATTATTGATAAAGTAAGAATGCTGACTCGACAAAGCTTTATTCAAGTTCAGAAAAACAATAATCACAATAGAAATCGAAAAGCCGATCACCATAGACCCTGTATCTCCCATGAAAATTTTAGCAGGATTCCAGTTATACCATAAAAAACCCAATAAAGCTCCTAACATTGACAAAGAAAATACAGCCCAACCCAATTCCTGAATCAATAAAAACCATCCTCCCATACAGGCGAAAAACAATGCTGCTATAGAACCTGCTAATCCATTAATACCATCAATAAGATTATAGGCATTCGATAACGCTATCACCATAAATAAAGAGGCTATCACACTAAACCATTCTGGAAAGTCTCCCATAAAATCCAATGTATAAAATGACTCTAATTTTATAGAATGCAGCCCAATCACCATAGAAGCACTCAAAAGTTGTACGATCAATTTATTTTTAGGATTCAGAGGTAACATATCATCTCTAATACCCATAAAGAAAATCAATAGAGACCCCGCAATAAAATATTGAAACTCTTTAAGCTGATCTGCTTCTACAAAAGCACAAAAAGCTATATAAAACGCAATATAAATGGCTACACCGCCCAATGAAGGCGTAATCGCTTTATGGATTTTTCGTCCTCCTGGCTGATCAAAAATATTGTTTTTATGAATCACTTTTATAACCTGAGGAACGGCAATTAGCCCAATCATAAAAGCGGATATTAAGGATAATAAAGGAGTTAACATCATTATTTAAAATAGTTAGTTATAGCTAATGTGCATATTCTGTTTATTATATAAAGAGTGAACAAGATCACTTTACTATGAAAATAAACAGCTAGACTAATTTTTTATTTAAAAAATAGATTTAGTAATTCATAAGACCCACACATCAAACAAAATCTTGATCAATTTTCGCCACTTCCTTAAGGTATCCTTTCACACGCTGTTCCTTTTCTTTTTGACAAATCAAAAGTGCCTTTTCATTATCAATTACAATGTAATCCTCCAGCCCTTGTACTACTGCAACCTTATTAGGTTGTATTTTCACCAAGGTATTCGTTGTCTCTTCAGAAATCACTTGACCATGAAATGCATTGTTATCCTCATTTTTGATATTTGTTTCAAAAATAGATTTCCAGGTCCCCAGATCAGTCCAACCAAAAGAAACAGGAACCACAAATACGTTATTAGCCTTTTCCATGATACCATAATCAATAGAAACACTATCACACTTTTGAAATGCAGACTTCACACAAAAATCATCTTGTGTTCCACTTAATAAAGGTGCAAATAACGATGATATCTGAGGTGTATACTTTTCTAAAGCAGAGATAATACTTTTTGCAGACCATACAAATATTCCCGCATTCCACAGGTAATTCCCTTTAGACAAAAACTCTTCCGCAGTAGTTAAATCAGGTTTCTCTGTAAATCGTTCTACTTTTACTGTATCACGACTTTCATTCTCATGATATTCTATATAACCATACCCTGTATCTGGTCTAGAGGGCTTTATTCCAAAAGTGATCAGTTGATCTTTTTCATTTGTTTCTTTATATGCTAAATCAGCTGCAGAAGCAAATGAGATATCATTCGTAATTAGATGATCCGAAGGAGCAATTAATATAGAAGCTTCGGGATTGATAGAAGCAATTTTATAACTAGCATATGCAATACAAGGTGCGGTATTTTTTGCTTGAGGTTCACACAATATACGCTCTTCAGCTAATTGAGGAAGTTGCTCCTTGACAATACCTTTATAGGTATCATTCGTCACAATAAATATATTATCAACGGCACAAACTTGAAGTAAACGCTCAAATGTCATTTGCAACAAGGTTTTTCCTACACCTAAAATATCATGGAATTGCTTCGGGTATGATTTACGGCTAACGGGCCATAGACGACTGCCTACTCCTCCAGCCATGATCACCGCATATCTATTCTTTTCCATTAAAAAAATTGGTTAATAGTTAATCATTGGGTACAATCACCTAAGGTGCTCTAACTACAAGAACCCTTAGGTGATTATATTTAATCATAAACTTAGCTAAACACCTTTTTCAAGAAACTCTTTGCCTTATCTCTTTTACCTGGCTCTACCTCCTCTTCCACGTAATATCCACCACTATATCCGTAACTCCCATAGGTTCCTCCATAGGTGTTATTTTCCATATCCACCCCATTTAACACAAAGTTCACCTTCTTACGTTCCTCATCCGAGAAATGGCTTTCTGCTTTTTGCACCATTTCTCTTAGGGTGTGGTCCTGACGGGTCATCAAGAACATTACATCTACGTGCTGAAGCAAGTTAAAGGAGTCAGCTACCAAACCAATTGGTGCTGTATCAATCATCACAACATCGAAAGCTTCTTGCATATCTGCCATCAGAGCAGACATTTTATCACTTGATAATAACTCCGATGGATTTGGAGGTACTGGTCCAGAGTGAATCATATGAAGGTTAGGTACATCTGTTTTTTGAATAGCAGCATAGCTTTCACAGTTTCCAATCAAGTAATCGGTCAAACCATACCCTTGTACATTGAAATAATCATCCAATCTTGGCTTACGAATATCTGCACCGATCAACAGCACCTTCTTTCCCATTTGTGCAAAAGAGGCCGCCAAGTTTGAAGAGAAGAAGGTCTTCCCTTCTCCAGGGATCGTAGAGGTAGCCATAATCGTCACCTTTTCTTTATTCGGTACCAAATATTTCATATTCGCACGAATACTACGGAAAGATTCCGACACAGCACCTTTAGGGGAATTGGTCACGACTAATACATCCGAACGTTTTGCTTTCCCTACGACACCTGCTACAGGAATACTTGAAAGTGCTTCTATATCATCACGCGTTTGAATTTTATTGTCAAAGACTATTTTGACAAACATTAATCCTAATGGAAGAACTGCACCTAACAGTAACCCTATAACTAAGTTAATCAACTTCTTAGGACTAATTGGCTTCTCACTAATTTCAGGATATTCTAACACTCGGTAATCAGAAGTCGCTGAAGCACTATTAATGCTTGCTTCTGCCTTCTTTTGAAGTAGAATCGTATAAAGCTCTTCGTTTGTGGTAAACAAACGCTGATAATCTGTAAATACTTTCTCCTCTGAAAGTAATGTCTCTGCCGATTTCATCAACTCATTTACCTTACGATTTACCTGCTTCATCTTAAAGCGATAGGTATCCGTCATATTGGTTACATTCTCCAAAATAATCTTCTCCATTGCCACTACCGCTTCTCTCTTTTGTTTTAGTTGCAACTGGAAAATAGGAGAGTTTTCTACTAATTCTGTCTGCAGTGTAGTTGTTTCTACTTTTAAAGTGATATAATCCTCTACTAATTGATCTAACGCTTTATTCTCTACCCCAAACATATTAGGAGAAAGAATCTCATCTTCTTTTTGATCCTGAACATAAGACTTCAGATACTCTAAATAACGTAGAGTCAGTTCAATACTATTACGTTCCTCATCTAGCTCATAAATCTTTTGAAAAACATATTGAGAACCGCCAGATAACTCTTTATTCTTGATACGTAACACATGCATCTCACTCGCCATATTTCGCATAGAATCGGAAATCTCTGTCAAACGCTCATCAAGAAATTCAATAGCCTTAAAATCTCTACTATTTTTATAGTCTATATTTTCTTCCTCTCCTACTTTATAAATTGTATTCAACAAATCCACTTCCATCAATGGAATCGTACCATTAGATGTAAATTGCAAAACAGACTCTCCAGCTTTTTTATCCCCTAATGCTGCTAAGGACACTTTATCTCGAATCTCTCTAACTATAGCATCTTCAGAATATAGTCGAAACTCATACTCTGATTCTGTATCCCAAATCACAGCCTCATTCAAAGCAATAGTAAATTTAAACCCATTCACTTCTACTTCTTTACCAAAAGGGAATTCTTTTTTATTAAAAAATGGGATCCAAGAAATCTCTTCTTTAGGTTCATCATCGTCCAACTGCAATTCATATGTAGTAGAAGATAGTTTTTTCACTAAGTAAGTGCGATCCAATGGCATTCCATTTTGATTTCTATCAAAATCAATCACAAATGGAGATGTCTTGTATAATAATCTTTTTTTAAGAGATGTTGCATCATAGTACGCCACATCCAACTTCAACTCATCTACAACTTTTCGAAGAATCCCTCTAGACATAAAGAAGCCCTTCTCATATTCCATATTAATGGTTGCCAGATCCATTCCACCACCAATACCTAAATCAAGGCCTGCCAACATAGAAGCTCCTCCACTTGTATCCTCTTTCTCTTTCACGACTTTACTCGTTACCTGCCAAATATCTGGCATTAACCAAGTAACTCCAAAAGCAACTATAACACCTAGCACCGTGGAAATTGCAACCAAATACCATTTAGAGAGTGCATAGCGAAAATACCTCCCTAAATCTAAGACGACATCTTCCTGCTCATCGAAATTCCCCTGAAAATTCCCTTGTGTATTCATTTATTCTTCAGTAATTAGTAATTAGTGAATTAGTAACCCATACTATTACTACACACTAAACACTGTTTGTTCTATGATTGATAATTTTAATTCCTAGTCACCAATGTTGCTACACTAACGATTAGCCCAACAATTGACGCCACTAAACTAGCATTTCTGTAAGCATAATTTACTGCTGGACGTTGCTTGTTAGGTTGTACAATCAACACATCATTAGGTTGCACAAAATAATACGGACTACTCACGAAATCCTCTGAGAGAAAATCAAGATAGACAACTTCTGCCACTCCTTCGTTATCACGGATTAGCTTCACTCTTGAACGTTCTGCTAACTCTCCAAAACCACCCGCTAATGACATGGCCTCTACCATCGTGATTCTATGGTTAAACGTAGAGTGCATTCCTTCTCTCCTTACTTCTCCCAAGACAGAAAAGCGAAAGTTCAGAAGATTAATATAAACAATCGGATCTTTTAGATACTTACTTAACCCTACTTGTATTTCTTTTTCTAACTCTGAGATTGTCCTTCCTTTTGCTAATACTCTACCTAGCATAGGAACAGCGATGTACCCCTCTGTATCCACCTCATATCCATAAATCGTTCCGCGTTCTCCTCCAATAATTGTGGATTGCATTTGTCTAGAGTTAATCGCACTAGCTGGATCCGCTTGCATAAAGGAATTATACTCTGCTGGAGTTGTTGTAGATACACGTATATTTAACTGATCATCCCTGCGGATACGGTATTCTGATGCAGTGTGTAAATCGTAGGAACGTACAACCGAGTCCCTTGGCACATCCTCTTTCAACTCATTCCCATTTCTAAGATAGGTAGCATTCTTGTTGGATACACATGAAGTGATTGCGGTGAAGAATGTCAGGTAAACTAAAAATCTTAGCACAAAGCTATTCTCTTTCATCAGTATTCGTATTGTTGTCAACTAGTTTAAACAATCTACCCTCTTGGGAGGTTAATAATTTGGCTAATAACTCCTGATAAAGGGTCGTCCCGAACTTACCGATCGGCAATATTCAGGAGATGCAAAAGAACGTAAATATCTTCGGATAACAAAATTATTCATTCAAAAATCCCTCTTTTTAGGGAACCATACCTCTGCGCATAACACTATATTAATCAAGCAGTAATAGAATAAGTTACTACCATTATTTAAGTGTAAAATCAACACAATGATACTTATGATTAACAATCATTGTATCCTAAAAAATATTCTAGTTTAATAATTCTAAAACGTCCTTTCTAGACAATTAGTATACGTCTAATTAGTAGACCATTAAATCTTACATATCGACAGCTAACGGTATGTTTTTTTTTGCAGAAAAAGGAGAAAGGAGAAAGGAGAAAGGAGAAAGGAGAAAGGAGAAAGGAGAAAGGAGAAAGGAGAAAGGAGAAAGGAGAAAGGAGAAAGGAGAAAGTTAAACTCCTTTTTACCTTTTACCTATTATTTCTTACTTTTTTATCCTTCATTAAAATTAGCTACCAAATGCCATTGATTTCAACTCAAAGTTAAATCCAGCAGCAATCAGTTCATCATATTTATCTTTTTGGAACTGATAATAATAAGCGCCTTTTTTGGATACTCCTTTTTGCTTTTCCTCTAGCTTCTCTAATAGATTTGTCGCTAGAATCTTCTTACGGAAATTACGCTTATCAAACTGCTTTTGGTGAATCGCTTCATAAAGTGTCTGCAACTCTGGCAAAGTGAATTTCTCAGGAAGCAACTCAAAACCCAATGGTTGATAACGTGACTTACGTCTTAATTTACCCCAAGACTTTTGGATCATATCTTCGTGGTCAAACATCAATTTTGGTAAAGCAGTAATGGAAAACCATTGTGCCTGATTTTGCTCCAATAATTTCTCATCGTAAGCATCTACACGTACCAAGGCATAATATACCAATGAAACTACGCGTTCTACAGGGTCCCTTCCTACATCTCCAAAGGTTTGCAACTGGCTCATATAGATATCATCCAAGCCCGTCTGCTTTTTCAAGATACGAATGGCTGCATTATCCAAAGACTCTCCTTCGTGAAGGAAACCAGTCGCCAGACCCCAGGCCCCTTTATATGGTTCTTGTTTTCTTCTGGTCAATAAAACTTTCAGAGTCCCTTCCTCGTAACCGAAAATCACACAGTCTAAAGCGAGCAGTGGACGGTAGGCACTTCTATAATATTCGTTCATAGTCTATTCCATTTAGTGGTTAGTGATAGTGATAAGTATTAAGCGGCTGATTTGAATCATATAAACGCTGTTTCCACTAAGTATTTTTTTCGTTTTTATTTCTATCGTTTTTTGAACAAGTCAGTGTATAGTATAAAGTGTATAGTGTAACGTATGGGTACTATATCCTTAGGTATTATACACATTTATTAGATCCTCTTATTTAAGGAAATAACTTAGTCAGTTAAAACTACAAAAAAAATCATTATCGAATTAAATAAATGAATGGGTTCTATCGGAAAATTAACGATGAGTTATTTTATAGATCGATCAACTAGAGTATTCTATGTAAATTAACTTAATAAAAAACCCAAGCCTTACGACTTGGGTTTTTAAATCCTTTTGAAGTGTAGATCAACTCAGTAGTTGAAATCCAGAGAAAATTACTTATCTCCTCTTGGTCTTCCACCACCTCTGTTACCTCCACGGTTTCCGCCACGTTTGCCACGTCCACCGCCCTGTCCACCGCGCTTGTTACCGCCACGGTTGTCTCTCTTAGAAGACTCAGGGTTTGGAGAAAGGTCACGCTTACCGATCACCTCTCCTTTGAAGATCCATACTTTTACACCGATGATACCGTATACCGTTTGTGCTTCAGTCAAAGCATAATCGATATCCGCTCTCAAGGTATGCAATGGAATTCTACCTTCTTTATAAATATCAGTACGAGCCATTTCAGCACCACCTAAACGACCAGAGATTTTGATCTTGATACCTTGAGCACCAACTCTCATTGCGTTAGCGATTGCTTGCTTCAATGCTCTCTTGTAAGAAACACGGTTTGCAAGCTGCTGAGCGATTGATTCACCTACTAGTTTAGCGTCAGTTTCAGGTCTTTTCACCTCGAAGATGTTGATCTGAACTTCTTTGCCAGTAAGCTTCTTAAGCTCCTCTTTAATTCTATCTACTTCAGCACCAGCTTTACCAATAACTACCCCTGGACGAGCCGTATGGATAGTCAACGTAACGCGCTTAAGTGTTCTTTCGATAACAACTTTGGATACACCCGCTCTTGGGTTTGGAATACGAGCAGAAAGATATTTTCTGATCTTGTCGTCCTCCACAAGTTTATCAGAGAAATCTTTACCACCAAACCAAGCAGACTCCCAGCCTTTGATGTAGCCTAGTCTTAAACCTATTGGATTAACTTTTTGTCCCATTGAATTTGCTTAGATTTGAGATTAATTATTCGTTTTCTTCTGATTCGAACTCAACGTTGATCAAACCATTGTCAATTGAATCTACGATCAATGTCACGTGGTTAGATCTTTTTCTGATTCTGTGCGCTCTACCTTGTGGAGCTGGACGGAATCTCTTAAGCGTACGTCCCTGAGTTACGAAAACCTCTTTTACGAAAAGATCTGCATCTTCAATAGAATCTTCTGGGTTCTTTTGTTCCCAGTTTGCGATAGCAGAAAGAAGAAGTTTCTCTACGTAAGGGGCGCCAGCTTTTTGCTCATATCTAAGCAGGTTCAGCGCTTCAATTACTTGCTTACCTCTGATTGAGTCCACAACAAGACGCATCTTGCGAGGAGCAATCGGGCAATTATTTAGTTTTGCTACTGCTTCCATTATCTCTTTTTGTCTTTTTTGTTAATGTGACCCTTGTAAGTTCTAGTTGGAGCGAATTCGCCTAGCTTGTGGCCTACCATGTTTTCAGTCACATACACAGGGATAAACTTGTTTCCGTTGTGTACTGCAAAAGTGTGACCGATGAAGTCAGGAGAGATCATAGATCTTCTAGACCATGTCTTAATAACCTGCTTCTTGCCAGACTCATTCAACGCCTGTACTTTATTTTCCAGACGGAAGTCAATATATGGTCCTTTCTTTAACGATCTAGCCATTGCTTATTACTTTGATTTTCTTCTTGAAATAATCATTTTGTCAGAGTACTTGTTCTGCTTTCTAGTCTTTTGACCTTTAGCATACAAACCGTTTCTAGAACGTGGGTGACCTCCTGAAGATTTACCTTCACCACCACCCATTGGGTGATCTACTGGGTTCATGGCAACACCTCTAGTTCTTGGTCTTCTACCCAACCATCTGTTTCTACCTGCTTTACCCAAACGAACGTTCGAGTGATCAGCATTTGAAACGGTACCGATCGTTGCGCTACAAGTTAGCAACACCATACGTGTTTCACCTGAAGGCAATTTGATCACAGCGTACTTACCTGTTCTACCCAACAACTGAGCGTAAGCACCAGCAGAACGTACCATTGCAGCACCTTTACCTGGCTTCAACTCGATGTTGTGGATGATAGTACCAACAGGGATCTCCGCAAGAGGAAGTGTGTTTCCTACTTCTGGAGCGATTCCGCTACCTGACACTACAGTTTGTCCAACAGCTAGACCCGCAGGAGCAACAATATATCTCTTCTCTCCATCTTCGTACTGAAGCAGAGCGATACGTGCTGTTCTGTTTGGATCGTACTCAATCGTCAAAACCTCCGCTTTCACGCCGTGCTTCTCACGGATGAAGTCGATGATTCTGTATCTTCTTTTGTGACCACCACCAATGTAACGGGCAGTTCTTCTACCAGAGTTATTTCTACCACCAGTTTTTTTGTGTTTCGCAATAAGCGACTTTTCTGGCTTATCCGTAGTAATCTCCTCAAATGTAGGAGCCACTCTGAAACGCTGACCCGGAGTTACCGGTTTTAACTTTTTAACAGCCATTCTTAAAATTAAACGTTTTATGCTTTTACTGCAGGTAGATAGGATATCCCACCCACAATAGACAACATTAAATAAAACAAAAATTAGTACTAGTGATTAGTGACTAGTGACTAGTGACTAGTGATTAGTACAGAATACTAATCACTAACCACTAATCACCACCCACTCTTCACTAAGATTACATGTTCTCGTAGATGTCGATCACCTCTCCGTCAGCCAATTTAACCATGGCTTTCTTGAAAGAAGATGTTCTACCGTCGATCACTGCTGTTTTAGTATATCTAGTTTTAGATTTACCTGGCATGATCGCAGTTCTTACTGAATCTACTTTAACATCGTATTTATCTTCAACTGCTTTTTTGATCTGACCTTTGTCTGCGTTCTTGTTTACAACAAAAACGAAAACGCTTTGATCATTCATCATCGCAGCTTTCTCTGTAACTAATGGTTTGATAAGTACTTGCATCGTGAAAGGCTACTTAGAATTTAGAAAATACTTCAATTGCGTCTTCAACAACGATTACCTTGTCCGCGTTCATGATATCGTACGTGTTCAAGTTCGCTGCTGTTGATACCTTTGCCTTTGGCAGGTTTCTCGCAGAAAGTACAACGTTAGCGTTCACAGCTGCAGTCACCAACAAAGTCTTTTTGTCAGTAGCCTCCAAAGCTGCCAATACTGCTTTGTACTCTTTTGTTTTTGGCGCATCAAAGTTGAACGCTTCAACTACTGTGATATTGCTCTCAGTAGCTTTGTAAGAAAGCGCTGACTTTCTAGCCAACTGCTTCACCTTCTTGTTAAGGTCGAAAGAGTAGTTTCTTGGTCTTGGACCGAACACTCTACCTCCACCTCTGAAAACAGGTGACTTGATAGAACCTGCACGCGCTGTACCTGTTCCTTTTTGTTTTTTGATCTTACGAGTAGAACCCGTAATATCCGCTCTCTCCTTAGACTTGTGAGTACCTTGTCTTTGGTTCGCCAAGTATTGTTTTACGTCCAGGTAGATTGCGTGGTCGTTTGGCTCAATACCAAACACTGACGCTGGAAGGGCAACAGTTCTTCCAGTCTCAGCACCTTGAATATTTACAACTGCTAATTCCATTTTCTCCTAGATTACTTTTCGATGATTACGTAAGAATTTTTAGCGCCTGGAATTGCTCCACTTACAAGAACCAAGTTCTCTTCTGGATACAATTTCAACACTTTAAGGTTTTGCACTTTAACGCGCTTTCCTCCCATACGTCCAGCCATTTTCAGACCTTTAAACACTCTAGATGGAGTCGCACAAGCACCAATAGCACCTGGAGCTCTCAATCTGTTGTGCTGACCGTGAGTAGCTTGTCCAACACCACCGAAGCCATGTCTCTTAACTACACCTTGGAAACCTTTACCTTTAGAAGTACCTACGATGTCAACGAATTCACCCTCAGCGAAAATTTCTTCCATCTTCAATACATCTCCTAGAGCAAACTCTCCATCGAATTCTCTGAACTCAACTAGCTTACGCTTTGGAGCAGTGTTTGCTTTAGCGAAGTGACCTTTCAAGGCAGCGGACGTTCTCTTCTCCTTCTTCTCATCATAACCCACCTGAATAGCTGTATAGCCATCAACTTCAGGAGTCTTAACCTGAGTCACTACGTTTGGACCAGTCACGATAAGCGTACAAGCTACATTCTTGCCGTTCTCGTCATAGATGCTGGTCATCCCAACTTTTTTACCGATTAATCCTGGCATCTTAAATTTACCTTTTAAAAATTTAAAACAGACATAAGGCGATTTCACGCCTCATCGATCTAACTTCGTTTTAAGAGCAAGTTCTCTCACATAATAAAACCTCGCCTCATTTGCTCGTTAGTGCATTTAAAGCGAGACGTTTATCTCTAGAGAGAAATACTTACAACCCTCAAACGGTCTGCAAAAGTAGTGATTTATAAATAGATATCAAACTTTAATATGATTTTATTCCAAATCGTTAGAATTAATGGGGGATTGGAGCAGTGAGCAAATTGATACTTTGTGTGTATCACTGCGAGTGTAGTGGTAGTTAATTTTCAATGATTAATTATCAATTTTCAATAGGGTTTATTTCATAGTAGCAGAAAATACATTCCTAGTGCTGTGATTATTTAATACGTGATTAGTGGTTAGTGATTGGTAATTCGTTTTACTAGATATCTATACTAGTCACTAATCACTAATCACTAATCACAAAAGACACTGCTGTAAGAGGTATAAACAAACTTAATAATCAGATCACTAGTGGGCCGATTATTAAATAAGTATAGAGGCATAGAAGTGTAAAGTTTCAGGCTCTACACTTTTACACCTCTACACCTTTAACACTTTGAACCAGTTCTGTGATTAATCACATAAAACTCAACTAAACAATATGAACGAGCGAAGCTCAACTAAACAACATGAACAATTACTAGAACGACTTCTTCACGCTATACACCTCTCGCATTTGCTCATCATACCCTATCTCCATCACTTCCCAACGCTCATTATAGTCTTGTAAAATAACCGTAGAGCAACGTGTACCATACCCTTGGTAAGGTTGTATATACATAGAGGACAAAATCTTCTCCCACTCATAAGGCATTCCTGTATTTGGTAAATAATGATCCTCAGCCAGCGTAGTATCCTTTAATAACGCTGCCAGATCCTCCAAAGATAACTCATGCTGTTGTATCGCCTGAGTCAATCGCCTTTTACTTTCTTGTACTTTTACCCAATCTGAATCCAGTAAAGCATTACTCAGTCCATATACTCCAGGGTCTAATTGACGAACTCCTTTGGTATAATTAGAAGCATAATACATTCCTGTACTATCTCCAATCAACAGATTAAAGCCGTTATATTGGTGTGCCCTCTGACTTACTTCTTTTATATAAGAATAAGCCCCTTGCTCTCTCTTTAAAAAATCTGCCGTTAAGTCTCCTCGGGATGGAGCCTCTTTTTTCAGTCCATCCATATCTCTATAATTCGTTAAGGCCGCTAATGCTCCTTGATTATTGACGCCCATCCATGTACCCCCTGCCTGTAAGTCTCTTCCGGCTAAAATATGAGGGTAGTCTTCCCATACATATAAAGGAGCTGTCGAACGTTCAAAAAATTCATCCCTGTTGGCTACAAGTATTAATTTATATTTAGGGTGCTGCTCTATGGCAAAAGTTATCAAACACATGTTATTAAAGGTAAGAGGTAAAAAGTAATAGGTAAATAGTACAGTGCATCGTCCTGTGAATATAAAAGTAGTATAGAGCACCGCCCTGTGAAAACAATAACTATATATAATTCCGGAAACCTATTATTTTTGCACTATGACAAAACAAGATATCAACAGTCGTCAGGATGTTTCCTTACTCGTCCATTCCTTTTATGAACGTGTTCGAGAAGATGAACTTATAGGTCCTGTGTTTAACCATATTATCCATGATTGGGATACACACCTAGAATTACTGACAGACTTTTGGGAAAGTAATCTCCTTTTCCAACCAAAATACAAAGGAAATCCACATCAGGTACATCAAGAGGTAGACCAGCAAATGCAAGGAACGATCTCTATGGAACACTTTGGACGATGGTTACAATTATGGTTTCAAACCATAGATACTCTTTTTAAAGGTAAAAATGCTGAAGCAGCCAAAAGAAGGGCGCGCAATATGTCGACCTATATGTTTATGAAAATCTATGAACGACGCCATAACGAAAAAGGCCAACAGGAATAATCCTGATGACCTCTTCGTTTCGTTTTCAAAATAATATTTTTACTACTCTAGTTCACTTAGAAGCGCTGTCATCTCTTTCATCAGCGACTTTCCTTTATCCTTATTGTACCACTTTTGAACCATGGTCTGGAAAGCCGTCTTATCATCGGCTGCATCAATTTTATACTGTGGAATCAAATCCTGTAGTTCTTGTGGTCTTGATCCCCACACTGCTACCACTTCATGCGTATCAGCCGTCATAATGGCTAACTTAGGAATCGAACGTTTACCATCCGTCAAAAACATATCCATGGTCTTGGGATGTTGATCCCTCAACACTAGCTTCAAATCCACCGCAGGGGTCACTCCAGCAATTTCTGCGATAATTGGAACACAGTGAGAAGCGTCTCCACACCATCCTTCCGTAATCAAAACCCATATATAATCTTTGTTCAGCCCTTGCGCTGCTTTACGCACCTCTTCTGACAAGGCAGTTGTCTTGTCATAACGATGCATACGTGTCAGGTTCAATTTGGTGTACTCCCTTAATTGTTCTTCGCTATACTCAATAACATTCTCAGCAGCTACTCCGTTATCGGAGAACATATTCTCCAAGCCTTCAAGGTATTCGTCATAAGTGTAAGAATTTTCCAGCGTGTGTAGTGGAATGGAGATATTTTTTAGTGTCATATACTATTTAGTTTTAGGAGTCTGTGCTATGTGGTACAGCACCTTAGATATAATAATTCGTGATCTTTAATCCTTACTGAGATAAACAATCACAGGTAAATAAATAATTCCCAAAAATAAGAGAGATAAGGCTTTTTTTCGAAGAGAGTGTTTGATTCTATTACATAGGGATCTCTAGTTGAATAAAAAACCGTCATACTACCAACTCGCTTTGTTGAATCGTTGAGACAGCTTACGCTGCTTGTTGAATTTCACCTTCGGTGAGTTGATTCGAGTTGAACTGTTGATTGAATGAAACACCTCAATTAACAGTTCAACTCGAATCAACGAGCGAAGCTCAATTCAACTCACCGAAGGTGAAATTCAACGATTCAACAAAGCGAGTTGGTAGTATGATAGTTATAGATAAGAACAGAGGCCTACCCTATCGTATCAATATGCTTCCACAACAACTTCAATACAGCTGTAGCGGTAGCATTAATATTTAATATACGATCTGAAGTCAATTGTAGTAATTGTGTATAAGTCTCCTTTGGGGTCGCACAAGCAATCCAAATGGTCCCTACTGGCTTCTCTTCTGTCCCTCCATCAGGTCCCGCGATACCAGTCGTTGAAATACCAAAATCAGCTCCATAACGCTCACGAACTTGCTCTGCCATTTCACGGGCCGTTTCTTCACTAACCGCTCCATGGGTCCTTAGGGTTTCTTCCTTTACTCCAAGTTGAGACATTTTCACTTCATTGCTATAAGAGACAATTCCTCCTTGATATACTGCTGATACTCCGGGAATATTTGTAATCTGATCTGCCAATAACCCTCCTGTACAACTCTCCGCTGTAGCGAGTTTCAAGCCCTTCTGTTTTAATTTTTCTACTACAAGTACTTCTAGATCTATATCTTCCTCTGCATATAGCTTCTCTCCTAGCAAAGGTCGAATCTTATAAAGCTCTTCTTCCACTTCCATCTTCAACTGTTCCAGATCAAACCCTGTAGCTGTTAAGCGAAGACGGACTTGTCCTAAACGTGGCAAATAAGCCAGCTTAATATGCTCCGGCAAGGCATCTTCCCAATGCTCTAATTGCTGTGCTAATATAGATTCTGGAATCCCTACCGTACGCACCATTTTATGATAAATGAAAGGCGTATGAAACTGCTGCTGTAATCGAGGGATAATAATATCACTCATCATTTTTTTCATTTCATGAGGGACTCCCGGCATAGAAACATACACTTTTCTTCCTTGTGGAAACCACATCCCCGGTGCTGTTCCAACAGCATTATGGATGACTTCCCCCAACGCAGGTACATAAGCTTGTTGCCTATTCAATTCCGTAATTTCTCTTCCTTTTACTTTAAAAAGTGCTTCAATATGGGTAAACACCTCTTCTCTAAATGTCAACTCCTCATTGAAATACTCCGCAAAAGTGTGTTTCGTTATATCATCTTTAGTTGGCCCCAACCCTCCTGTCGTCAATACCACATCGGCTCGCTGTGAAGCCTCTTTCAATGCCGTCAATATCTCTTCACGGGAATCACCTATAGACGTCTTTCGAATAATTCTAAAGCCTATCTTTCCTAACTCTTGTCCAATCCATTGAGAGTTAGTATCGGTAATTTGTCCATATAAGATCTCATCTCCTATGGTAATAATTTCAGCGTATACGTTCATTTATGTTCATGATGTTTAATTGAGCTTCGCTCGTTCATATTGTTTAGTTGTTTTATACCTGTTCATATTATTTAATTGAGCTTCGTTCGTTCATACCGCTACACGGCGTATGTTAGTTGTTTTATACCTGTTCATAAAAAATAAAATAAGCCTTACAGGTACCCGAAACACTATTTTTTTTGCAAACCCTTGTTCTACAGACCGTGATCACGCAAGGGCTGACATTATTCAACTAAACAATATGAACGCAATTGCGAAGTAACTGCAATTAAACAGCATGAACAGCTTCTTAATAAATCTTAAATTTCAAACGTTCTGTTCTATATACCGTTATAAAATGCCTAAGATTCTTATAATCTACAGTATTCTTCTACATTCATTTATATAGAATTTACAACAAGGTAAGCCACTCGCAAGTTAATAACTAAAAAGTAGTCTGTAGGTTTTCGATTTGTTTTCCTGCTGCTCACGTTGAGGTTTCTATATTCCTGATATTGGGGATATTATTATCAATGATAAATCATAACATATTATGAAGGAAAGAATGATTATCTTTTCCGCTATCCTATTTATAATCCTATTAGTACTGGATCTATACTCTTTTAAAGGAGTACGTACACTCACGGCTGATTTAACACATCAAGCAAGTCGTAGGGGTATTCATATCGCATTCTGGGTGTTCAGCATAGGAGTATATCTCGCTATGGGTTGGGAGTTTCTCAATTTTGAGCGCTACAGAGTCCCAGGAGAAGCGCACGTCTTCTTTATGATCAACTCCCTTATTCTAATGTCCCTATTCTCCAAATTGATTTTCGTACTTTTTCATGGTATGGAAGACCTTTCTTATTTGGCGATTAACCTATACAAGAAATTCACCACCTCTGCAAATTCCGTTAACCCTGAAGGAAATACCATCAGTAGAGGGAAATTCTTAACCTACTTGGGAGCTGGTATTGCCAGCGTACCCTTTGGTAGTATTGCCTATGGAATGATCAAGGGAAGGTATGACTTCCGTGTGGTTAAGGAAACACTAAAATTCACCAACCTACCGAAGGCCTTTGAGGGAATGAAAGTAGTCCATATTTCTGACATTCACATTGGTAGTTTTCCGTTAGGTCACCCTTCTGTAGAGAAAGCCGTTAAGATGATTAACCAACTAGATGCTGACATCCTTCTTTTCACAGGTGATTTAGTAAACAACCTAGCCAATGAAACTGACGGCTGGTTGGAAATCCTTGGGCAGATGAAAGCCAAAGTGGGTAAGTACTCTATTTTAGGGAATCATGACTATGGAGACTATATACAATGGGAAAATAAAGCGGATCGTAACCGCAATTTGGAAGCTGTCAAGCAAGCCAATAGAGACATGGGCTTTGACCTTTTACTTAACGAAAACCGTATATTGCAAAAGGATGGAGAAGAAATCGCTCTAATTGGTGTTGAGAACTGGGGTAAAGGACGATTCTCTAAGTATGGAGACTTGAAAAAAGCCTCTAACGGCGCAGAGCAACATCCATTTAAAATTCTAATGACACACGATCCTTCTCACTGGGATGGAGAAGTATTGGACACTGATATTGATCTTACCCTTTCAGGACACACCCATGGAATGCAGTTTGGAGTAGAGATTCCAGGACTAAAATGGAGCCCGTCTCAATATGCCTATCCAAGATGGGGCGGCCTATACCAAGAGGCTAAGCAATTTTTGTATGTCAATCGTGGTTTTGGTTACCACGCTATTGCTGGTAGAATTGGTATGCCTCCAGAAATTACACTGATCACATTAGCAAGAAGCTAAACGCTTGTTCATGATGTTTAGTTGTTAAAACATTCTATAGTTGTTAAGATTGAAATAGTTTATTGGTTATCGCTTATTGTTTATAACTGATAACCCATTACGTCTCACCTCTCAACTGTATATTATCCTGATAAGCAGTGAAAAGGTTAACCTTAAACACTATACTTTTAAATTAAACAACAACTAAACAATATGAACGCAATTGCGAAGCAACTGCAATTAAACAGCATGAACAACTACAAAAAAATAGAACGATGACAATTAAAGAAGCACAAGAAATTATTGACAAGTGGATCAACACTACTGGTGTACGTTACTTTAATGAGCTGACCAACACCGCTATCTTAATGGAGGAAGTGGGAGAAGTAGCCCGTATTATGGCCAGAAAATATGGGGAGCAATCTTTTAAGAAATCAGATGAGGAAGTGGATCTTGCGGATGAGATGGCTGATGTACTGTTCGTGCTGATGTGCTTGGCGAATCAAACCGGTATCGATCTTACAGATGCTTTGGAGAAAAATCTGGAGAAGAAAAGCATTCGTGATGCTGACCGACACAAAAACAATGAAAAACTTCGTTGAGGCCGCTTACGCAGCTGGTTGAGTAGCACTTCGTGCTGTTGAGTTTCACCTTCGGTGAGTTGAGTTTTTCTTCATAATATTTCATAGAGCGAAGCATAATGAAATAAAGTCTCAACGGAGCGAAGCTCCTCTCAACAGCACGTAGTGCTACTCAACCAGCTGCGTAAGCAGCCTCAACAATAGTTATACGGTTTGTGAGAAGATTCTGGACTCCGGCTTGGCTCTTAGCATACGGCCATCCAATGCCATACAGATATTTCTTACAAAGGCTTTACCAGCATCTGTCACTCTTAAGGAGGTCTCTCCTATTTCTAACAAGCCATCTTTTTCCATCTCAGTCAAACGCTCCTTGGCTTCGAATAATATTCCTACTTGTTGCTCTTCTTTTTCCCATGAGGTTTCGAAGTGGCACATCACATCCAGGATATGTTTTCTCAGAATTAA
Source organism: Algivirga pacifica (assembly GCF_039543525.1). NCBI lineage: Bacteria > Pseudomonadati > Bacteroidota > Cytophagia > Cytophagales > Flammeovirgaceae > Algivirga > Algivirga pacifica. Next base: position 89,386 of record NZ_BAABJX010000017.1, on the reverse strand, counting down.
GTCTTCCTCCGTTAGTGGGTGTCCACGATAAATCGGAATATGTCCTTCGGCTACAGCCTGTTGATAATCCTCTACTTTTTTATGATTCTGAGCAAATGCTGTCCAAGAATCAGAAATAGATGATACGCCCAACCCAATCATCAATTGAGTATAATTGGCAGCGTATCCCATAAAGTTTCTATGTAATGACTTGGATTCTGTCGCCTTATACAAGCTATCCTCCTTCAAGGCAAAATGATCCATTCCAATCTCAATATACCCTGCCTCTTCCAGCATTTTCTTGCCTAGCTCGTATAGTAATCGCTTCTCCTCATCAGCAGGAAGATCTGCCTCGGTAAAACGACGCTGTCCTGTTTGTCCGATCCAAGGCACATGGGCATAACTATAGTAAGCAATACGATCAGGTTTCAATAACTTCACCTTTTCAATGGTATCAACAATACTTTCCTTGGTTTGGAAAGGAAGTCCATAGATCAAGTCATAGTTAACCGAGGTATACCCCGCTGCTCTTGCATTGTCAGTCACTTCTTTTACGGATTCAAAAGACTGCACACGGTTAATGATTTCCTGTACTTTCAGGTCGAAGTCCTGTATCCCAAAACTCACTCTGGTAAACCCTACCTCATGCAAAGCCTCCAAATGTTCTTTGGTTGTATTTTTAGGGTGTCCTTCAAAGCTGAATTCTGCCGTATCCGTCACTTCACTTGTCTCCAAAATAGAACGAATCAACTGCTTTAGATGCTCTGGACTGAAGAAGGTTGGAGTACCTCCACCAAGATGGATTTCCTGAATTCTAGGCTTCTCTCCTTCAAAAAGCTGCAGGTACAACTTCCATTCCTGTAATAAGGTCTCTATATAAGGGAGTTCTACCCCATGATTTTTTGTAATTCTCTTGTTGCAGGCACAAAACGTACAAAGGCTCTCACAATACGGTAAATGAAGGTAAAGACTAATCCCGTCTTTCTGGTTACTTACCTGAAATGCTTTCTTCACGTGTTCTTTCCATTGCGCTTCGGTAAAAGGCGCCTTATCCCAATAAGGTACCGTAGGGTAACTGGTATAACGAGGTCCTGGAACGTTGTATTTTCTGATTAATTCGGCTTGCAACATAGTTTTTATATAATCTTAATTCTGATAACTTTGATTAGCATATTACTTTAATAACAATATAACATCACTAATAAATACAAAACTACACAGTGTCAAATTCAAGAATGATGATCAACGTCAATACTATTAAATTCCTACTGCTCTCACTCCTCTGCTTCGGGTATATCGAGCAAGGAAAAACACAACAAGTTACGTATACTGGGACAATCCTCGATGCAGAAACTCAAGCTCCCTTACCCTATGCCCATATTCTTTTGGGAGAAAGTAGAAAAGGTACTTTTAGCAATGAAGAAGGGTATTTCCGTATATCCCTTCCTGAAGGGCATTCCTATACCTACGTAAAAATTTCTGCAACTAGCTTTCAAACTACAAAAGTTCCCTTAACCGAACTGAAAGACAAAATTATTACGCTAGCGCCTTATGTTGTGGAGCTTTCTACCGTAGAGATACGCCCCGTCAATATGAGAGAGTATGTTTGGGAAGCTATACGAAGGATTCCGGAAAATCACTTTGGTGATCCCCTAATGCTCAAAGGCTTTTTTAGGACACAAACCAAGATTGATCAGCAAAATGCCGGCTATGTAGAAGCCTTGCTCGATATTATTGACCAACCTACCCAAGATACTTTAAAACAGAATCAATACCGGGTACTCATGGCCAGAGACTTATCAGACTCTGTTACTCTTGATTGGGGGCTTGATGAAGATATGGACTCTATGAACTTTGAAGCCTTTACCCCTCATGACCTATTGACATCAGACATTATTCGTAAAGAGGGTATGCAGTTAGACGAAGACATGGAAGGACGTATCGTTTCTTTTCTAGATACCACCAAACTGGATTATTACCATTTTGAATACAAGGGATTGACCTATTATCAAGGTCGAACAGTCATGGAGATCCATTTTAAACCACGATGGAAGATGAATCTGGGAATGTTTGAAGGCACTATTCTGCTGGATGAGCAAAACTATGCTTTTGCTTCCCTTGATTTTGAAATTCCCAAAAGATATTTGAAACATGTCCTTCCTTTTGGCAGAGGGCTAGGGAAATTAGCCGTTAGAGGTGCCATGCGTTTGGCTGGTATATCCCTCAATTATAGCCTGGATAAAGTACAAGCCCACTATTCTTACCAACACCTCAACAACAAATGGTATCCCAAGTATATCGGCAACGATTTTCGTTTCTACGTCAAGGTACGTTATCGAAAAGAAGGAATTAACATCAATAATCATTTCGCCCTCTCCAACGAATTATTCATCCTGGACGCCAACCCTACTGATCTTCCGGAAATCCCTGAAGAAGAACGCTTCTACCCTTCTCAAAAAATCAAGGATGTGCTAACAGAACACAGTGAGGATGAATGGCAGAAGTATAATATTGTAACAAGAAGACAATCTGTGGTTGGAATGAAGAATGAAGAATGAAGAATGAAGAATCTAATCATTACACTTTTCACTATACACTTTACACGATTATGAAAGCTTTAATTTTAGTTGATATTCAAAATGACTTCGTAAAAGATGGTGCTTTGGCAGTACCAGAAGGAGAAAGCATTATCCCTACGGTCAACGCCCTTCAAGAAGACTTTGACCTGATCGTTGCTACACAAGACTGGCACCCTGCCGATCACGGCAGTTTTGCTGCAAATCATACAGAGAAGCAGGTTGGTGAAGTTATTGATCTGCATGGCCTTCCTCAAATCCTATGGCCTGTACATTGTGTACAAGGGTCAACAGGAGCCGAGTTTGTTAAGGAACTAAATATGGATAAGGTGGAAAAAGTGTTTGTCAAAGGTACCGACAAAACGATCGATAGCTACAGTGGTTTCTTTGACAATGGCAGAAAGAAAGCTACTGGTCTTGGTGACTATCTCAAAGAAAAAGGGGTTAATGAAGTATACGTTGTCGGTCTCGCCGCTGACTATTGCGTAAAATTCACAGCGATGGATGCGCACTCCCTTGGTTTCACAACCTATTTAGTTGCTGATGCTACCAAAGGAGTGAACCTACAAAAAGGTGATGTAGAGGCTGCTATTGAGGAAATGAGAGCGACTGGTATTCATATTGTCTACAGTAAAGAAATAGCAATGAAGAATGAAGAATGAAGAATGAAGAATGAAGAATGAAGAATGAAGAAAATTATTTAGGTCGACTGTACTGATCAAATTCTCACTGTAAATTTTTCACTGCTCTCTGTTTCTGACGGGCGACCACAAGAGGACCACTCCCCTTGTAACATATACTTGAGAGTGACGGGCGACCACAAGGGTCGCCCTTACCTTTTACCTTTTACCTTTTACCTTTTACCTTTTACCTTTTACCTCAAATGAAACTACTTATTTTCACAGTATTCTTATCGCTGATGGCTTGTAAGACACAGCAATACACCTCAGGAATAGAAGGTGTAATTCTTTGGCAAGAAGGCAATCAGATGCCTATGGTTGGACAAGAAAATACTACTATTCAGACCGCGCAACCCAAAGGTATTGAAAGGGAAGTCTATATTTTCAATGCGCTTAATGCAAAAGATATACAAGCTAGGAAAGGGACATTCTACCAAATACAGGAAGAACCTCTCTTAATCGTGAAAAGTAAAAAAGATGGCTCCTTCAAAGCTTCTCTCCCTGCTGGAACTTATTCGGTCTTTGTAAAAGAGGCACAAGGACTTTTTGCCAACCGTATGAATGGAAATGGCACGATCAACCCAGTAACAGTCAAGGAGAAAGGATACACCCCTATTCGTATAGTCGTCAACTATATGGCTGCTTATTAAAGGAGAAAGGAGAAAGGAGAAAGGAGAAATTTAATTACTTTTTACCTATTACCTATTACTTTTTACCTTCTCCACACGTATAATATAGTAGTTAAGATTGAAGCTCTCGCATGATGTCAGTTTATTGCTTATCGGTTATCGCTTATTGTTTATAAACGATAACCGATAAGCGATAATCCATTACATGGCGTCTCTAAACTATATATTATCCCGTAGATAGCGACAGGATTAATCTTAAACACTATAGTATACATAACGACCAATAACGGCAAACACTTAACTCCCCTGTATTATGAAATTAACACTGATTGATCAACTTGTACTACTGGCTTTGGACGATGAAAAAGGAACATTCGTTTCGGAGTCCTATGAGATGAACTACGGCATTGCTGCTGCTATACTGCTTGAGCTTACCTTGGCTGAGAAAATTCAGATTCATGAGAAACGTATACAGGTACTCAATAAAGAGGCGGTAGCAAATCCTATTTTGAACCGTTACCTGGAAGAAATTCTGGATACCCGTAAAGAACATACAGTAACTCACTGGCTAGAACGTTTTGCTGAAAAAGCGTCTCTTATCAAGGAGGATACACTGCAGCATCTGGTAGAACAAAAGATTCTACAGAAGAAAGAGGGAACCTTCTTGTTTATCTTCCACTATGACAAATACCCTACGGTAGATCCGCAGCCTGAAAATCAGCTTAGAAAACGATTGGAAGGAATTGTTCTTTATAGACAAACTCCTGAAGCGGAAGAACTGATGCTTCTTAGTCTTATTAATGCTTGTCAGCTGGAAAAAGAGGTATTCGGTAAAGAAGATCAAAAAGCCGCCAAAAGTAAGATTGAACAACTTATCGAGCAACGGGAAGACACTCACTTGATTCATGCATCTATTGAAGAGATTCATGAGGCCTTAGCCTTAGCGGTCACTTTATTTATGACACATAGTTGATTGTTTTGTTTATCGCTTATTATCAGGATGATCCGTAAAATAAGCCTTAAACTACTCGAAGCACTATACTTCCGTGGACCCTCGCGTGACGCGAGGGCCTACATAATTTACTTTCTTAGGTTGACAACATCGCACCATGATGCGAGGGCCTACATCGTATCAATATCACACAGCTTAGTTACTCTTCTTCCCTTACTTTTCTCAAGTCACATAGTAAATAGGCTATGACTCCAAACAGAATACTGAGCAACCCTACTCGAATTATCCAAGGCTTTCGTGCTTCATAATAACTCTTGGTACGACGCTTTGCAGATTTCCCTAATACCGTTACCGCCTGAGGAACTCTCACACGAAAAGGTTTATCTCCTTTTTTTTCAGCCACCAACACTTCATCAACATATACCAACACATCTTGAGCTACCGGAGAGATATCACGCTTCTTCATTTCACTCCTTAGACGTTTTAACCACATCAGGGGTTTTCCTGCTTTTGTGAGAAAACGCTCAGAAGTCTTTACCACAATCTGTCCATTTTCAGAATAAACAGAAGCCTTCTCTTGCTCATTCTGAATTTCAATATCTAGGTCAAAATATAATTTTTTCAAGGGGATATAGGTTAGTAGGGTATATTTAAAAAGAAAGAGTTGAACAAGCTCAACTCTTTCCTACACTTTAGTATACTTTCTTTTTTCAATGGTTTTCTCGAGAAGACTACCATTTACTTGTGTGCTTCTTTAGCTGAAATCTTCACAGTACCATTCAACTTCCATTTTGCAGATTCACTGGAGTTTACTCCTTTGGGCACGTCCACTTCCAAATGCTCAAAGACATAGGTGATCTCCGCATTTTTCCCTGTCAGCTTATCATAAAGCCCTATAGCCAGATCTGGCCAGTTTGTTGATTCATTTGCCATAATTGGAAAGCATTAAATTTGAGTTACAACTTCTTTAAAATCAATCTCAATCAGACAACATCAACCTATTTTCAATCATTCACATATAGGAAGAGATTTTTCACTTTCTATTGATAGAAACATAGAACCTTTATTAAGTACAAAACACACCTCTTACCTCAGAAAATGCTTAAGATCAAAATACACCAATACATAGGTTTGATTTAACGCATCTGTTACCCTTAAAAGACATTTACTCCCCATCGGAAATGTAAACGTCATCAGGTAACTACCAGCCTTCATCATCCGTGATACATTCACAAAACGATGATTGGCAGTTACCATCTTCTGCTGTTTATCAAACAAGTCATTGATCTCACTTAGGATACGATTATTGGCTGTTTTCCCTTGAATTTCCTCCTCTTTAAGGACTATTTCTACTTTTAATGGCTCAAACACTGACTTACTCAGCATTGCATTAATATGAATGGTATTCTCCGTATGATGTAACTCAAAGCCTTGTCTGGTCAGAGAGCGCTGTACAGCAATGTTCTCTATCTGGCAGATCGAACGCATATAAGACTTCCCACTTTCCTTGGCGAAATTCTTCCCATAGGTCAATAAGTCATGATACAAGCCCCTTCTCCTGTGGGTATGGGTCACTCCACAAAGAATAGACTTTACCTTATCGGGATGTTCTAAATTGAAAGTGGCAAAAGCAACTACTTGCTCTCCGTCCTTCACAACAAAACATTTACGTTCTGGGTGTCCTCCGGTGTAACTCAACACCCAGTCCAAGTACCCTTCGGTTACTTGTTCATTATCCATAAATGGGTTCATGCGATAATGGTTAACGTACTTCCCAAAGGTTTCCCTTACCAATAAATGAAGCCCTGGATAATCTTCTGCTTCTGCTTCCTTAAACTGCAGCGTTCGATTAATCAGGGCTTGGGGTTTATAGGTGGTTAAGTCGAGATGGTAATAGGCCAGGGTATCCGTAATCTGATAAGGCATAGCCGTCTTTTCTAACTTATGCACCTGGGACAGCAGTGTAGTGCGAATGCGAACAATCGCCGTATCTACATTATGCTCCATGATCTGTTGCATCAACATATTACTGTCTATCCCCTCCTCTCTGGCCCTATAGACCACTAATCCAAAGCGATCACTGTCATTTTTAGCGTACTGAAGGTCTTGCATGATAGTAGGCATGGTTCTGATTGGTTTTGGTTATTTCATGTATCGGTTATTGGTTATCAACCCACTTCAATATACACATTATGAATTAAATAGACTCCAAACATTTTAACCTAAAATGAGGTTTACCTGAAAACAATCCTTTAATTAAACCCCTCATATAATGTTTGGACTATTCAAGAAGAAAGACCCTAAAGAGCAACTGCAAAAGAAGTACGAAAAACTACTAAAGGAGTCTCATACACTCTCTACCAGCAATCGTATCGAAAGCGATAAGAAGTACGCTGAAGCCATGGAAGTGCTTAAGGAAATCGAAAAACTCTCCTAATGTTTACGACAACACTTGATGAAATTATTGAACAGGTAGCCCTGATCTCTCCCTTTTCGTACGGTAAAACCCGTAATTACTTAGACGGAGATGTCACCCGTCTCTCCCCTTATATTTCAAGGGGAGTGATTTCTACCCGCTATGTGTTGGATACTTTAGTCCAAAAAGGTATCTCTCCCTTAAAAGTAGAGCGACTTACGCAGGAACTTTGCTGGAGAGATTACTGGCAACAGGTGTGGTTAGCTAAAGGTGACTCCATCGATACAGATTTAAAAAAGGAACAGGAGGAGGTCGAACACTGGGAAATGCCTACTGCTATCATAGAAGCCAATACCGGTATTGAAGTGATTGATCAGGGTATCGAAGACTTTTATCGCACAGGGTACCTGCACAACCACCTACGCATGTACATTGCTGCAATTACCTGCAATCAAGGTAAAAGTCACTGGAAGATCCCTGCCCAATGGATGTACTATCACTTATTGGATGGAGATTGGGCAAGTAATGCCTTAAGCTGGCAATGGGTAGCCGGCAGCAATAGTAATAAGAAGTATATTGCTAATCAGGATAATATCAATAAGCATAGCAAGCATCAACAAAAAGGCACATTCCTGGATGTTTCTTATGAGCAATTGGCTACGCTCACCACCCCAGATATTTTGAAAGCCACGATGATCCCTAACCTTCAGACTCCTCTTCCAGAAGTTTCTCCTATAAAGGTCTCTTCTTCACAACCTATACTAATCTACAATTGGTATAATATAGATCCCTTTTGGGAAAAAGACCTTGATGCCAACCGTATCTTGCTCCTAGAGCCCTCTCATTTTGACAAGTACCCTATTTCTCAACAATCAATGGATTTCCTGTTGGGACTTTCCGAAAATATCGAAGGAATTCAAGTATTCGTGGGAGAGTTCGATGCCTTAATGTCTGCCTATCCGGATTGTGAGATACATTATAAAGAACATCCTACCAATAATCATTATAAAGGAATACAACACCCTAGAGACTGGATTTCTTCAGTCGAAGGGTATTATCCTTCTTTCTTTGGTTTTTGGAAAAAGGTTAAAAAGGAACTCAAATCGCGTTATAGAGGTATGTATTAATGAGTATGAAAAAGCAACACCTTCCAACCAAGATCTGTAAAACCTGTGGACGTCCATTTGCCTGGAGAAAGAAATGGAAAGCCGTATGGGAGGAGGTACAGTATTGTAGTGAACGTTGCCGCAGGAATAAGCATAAACCTCTACAGCATTCCTCCACATCCAAATCCTCTGCTTAATGTATTCTGCAACACTTATCTTTCCACATCAGCTCTTAAAAGAGCACCCCGCTCTTCATCGCAGTCGACACGTTTATCTGATTGAGGAGCACCTCTTCTTTCGTCAATATGCTTTTCATAAACATAAGCTAGTATACCATAGAGCTAGCATGAAGTTTTACGAGGACTATTTGCAACAAGAAGGATATGAGGTGACTTATATTGAGAGCTCCCAAGAACAGTCTGACATACGACAGTGTATCGCTGCACTAGCTAAAGAAGACGTCTCCCATATTCATTTCATTAACCCTGTCGACAATTGGCTAGCACGTAGAATTTCTAAAAAAAGCCAAGAACACGATATAGAGCAATATATCTATGATTCCCCCTTGTATCTTAATACAATGGAAGAACAAGGACGCTTTTTTGAGCGAAAGAAACTTCATCAAACTACGTTCTACAAGCAACAGCGAAAGCAAATGAATATCCTGATGAATCAGGAGGAACCTCAAGGAGGACAGTGGACCTATGATCAGGATAACCGAAAAAAATACCCCAAAAAACAACGTCCACCCTCTATACAATACCCTAACGCTGATCAGTATTTTGAGGAGGCTATTGAATATGTAAACAAACACTACACCGACAACCCCGGTCAACTTCCTTCCTCTCCCTTATACCCAGCTAACTACGAGGAAAGTAAAAAATGGTTGAAGGATTTTCTGGAAGATCGCTTCCATGACTTTGGCGCTTATGAAGACGCTATTGTTATGGAAGAATCCATTCTACATCATGCGGTACTCTCTCCCATGCTCAATATCGGTCTTATTACCCCCAAGGAGGTACTACAGGAATCATTAGTATATGCAAAACAACAGAATATCCCCATAAACTCTACAGAGGGCTTTGTCAGGCAACTTATTGGCTGGAGAGAGTTTATAAGAGGTGTCTATGAAACTAAGGGAAGTATAGAGCGAACTACCAACTTCTGGCAGTTTACCCGAAAAATGCCCAACGCTTTTTACACGGCCCAAACGGGTATTCCTCCTGTAGACCATACAATTGAAAAAGTACTACAGACAGGTTATTGTCATCATATTGAGCGACTCATGATTTTGGGAAATTTTATGCTCTTATGTGAGATACATCCAGATGAGGTTTACCAATGGTTTATGGAACTCTTTATTGATGCTTATGATTGGGTCATGGTTCCCAATATTTATGGGATGAGTCAATTTGCTGATGGAGGGATTTTTTCTACCAAGCCTTATATCAGCGGGAGCAATTATATCAAGACAATGAGTGACTACGCTAAAGGTGATTGGTGCGATACCTGGGACGCGCTCTTCTGGCGATTCATGCATGAACACCGAGACTTTTTTGAAAGTGCTCCAAGGCTGAAAATGCTACTTTCCAACTGGGATAAAAGAAGTGAAGAAGAAAGAAAAGCCCTGCTAGAAAAAGCCAATAAGTACCTTACACAACTAGATACAACCTCATAAGCTTACAATCTATGAAATACCTAAAAAGGGTGATTGTCTTACTATCTTTAATCTGATAACTTTGTTTACAAGCTATAAAATTCTCATTAATAAGACTGTTTTAATTATTACATTACACTTCAACTTGGTTTGCCTTATGGCAAACCTCTCCATATTGTAGATGCAGAAACAATGCACACTTTCAATATACTTTTAGCCAATTACCCTTGTTTTTCACCTTAAATAACTATTACCTATGGCTTCTTTCCAAAAAACCATTAACCTGCAGTCGACTTATACCCAAACCATTTATGATCATCCTATTGAACTCCCTGCTGCCCCTTGCCCACACTGTCAGCATACCCAATGGAATACTCGAGAAGAGTTCACTCCTTGTGAGCATCTTTTATTTATTCATTTAGAAGAAACCGGGGAGTTTGCCTATCAAACCAAACGCTTCAAAAAACAATGGTCTTCTTGGCTAGAAGCTAGTAGTCATCCCTTTTTCCGGTTCACAGAAGCTTTTATCACTCCTTTCTTCTTGAGCCCTGTCACTTTACATGAGGTAAACTACCTTAGTATGGAAGATGACTCTTCTGTAGGGATTGCTACCTTTGGGTTTGCTCAATACCCTAGAGGGATGAAGGATGAAATTGATTGATGTTTGTTTATTAGGCTTTTTACTCATCGACAATCAACCGTGATAAACTTTATTATAACAAAGTCCTTCTTGTTCAAAAAAAGGTTGAAGAAATGGAAAAACAAGGCCCTTCCAATCTTCAACCTTTATAACTAACTCAATTCAATTACTGTACCCACCATAAGGCAACATCCTGCTGGTCTTTTCCTCCTAACGTTTGATCCACTGCTGCCTGATAATTCTCTGCATTCAATGTAGTTTCACTCGTAGGATACACTAATCTCAAAGGATAATTAAGTCCATTAATACTCGGGATAGGGGTTGGAATCCCTGTACGACGTTGTTCTGCCCAGGCTTCCCAGCCATTCAAGTAAAGGCTTAACCATTTTTGTAAAGCTATTTGCTCTTCTGCATTTGCTGCATCAAAGGCTACATCTGCTTCAGCCAGATAAGCAGCAGCGTCCGCTCCTGTCCATGATTCTACGGATGCATTCACCCCTGCTTCATAATATGCCTGCACATCACCGGAGATCATATTCTTATGCGCTGCTTCAGCCAGTAAAAATGCTACTTCTGCATAATCCATCACAAACCCGGGAAAGTCTCCAGCACCTGCAATAATATCCGATGAGAAGTCTGCATATTGCTCATCAAAGTTATTCGCAATACCAAATTGCGCACCCACATACCCACTGCTTCCTTGCTCCACATAAGCCGACAAGCGAGGGTCATTAAAGGCTACCAACTGATTCACCAAAATATCTGAAGGGAAAACATCCGAACGGTTCAGACGCTTACTATAAATTGGATTCATCTGAGATGCCGGTACATAAGGAAAACGAGCATTATCTGCATTGCTTTGCATCACCCCTGCCGACACCGCCTCCTGTGCCTTTGTCTTTGCCAATGCAGCCTCTTCCGTATCTGAGATACGTACAGCCATACGCAACTTCAAGGAATTAGCAAATCGCAACCAAAGTGTATTATCTCCTCCATAGATCAAGTCCGAACTTCCGTATACATTAACGGCTTCCGCTGCTTGAAGTGCTCCTATCGCTGTATCCAGACGCTCAAAAAGACCCAAGTAAATCTCCTTTTGCGTACTATAAGCTGGACGAATATTAGTAATATCCAATGCTTGCTCATAAGGCATTGCCCCAAAAATATCCGTAGCGGTATGCCACAACAATACCTCCATTACGGCAATTACCCCCTCGTAAGCCTCATACTTTCCTTCGGTAAAGCTTTCCGGAAACTTCTCTTTCTGTTGATCCAGTGATTGTCTCACCTCTTTCAATCTTCTCAGGTTGATATAGATATCTGCCCAATTACTTCCAAGGTTGTCTGGCTGTATATTATAAATACTGGCATTCGCATATTGCTCTTCTGCTACCTGATGAGAAATCAACAAACCGGCATTATCACCATTCAAAAAGTTACCTGCAATACCCCAAATAGCATTAACCATTAGAGGCTCTGGCGTAGAGGCATCAAAAGTGATTGCTTTAGGGTTCTGGTTGATTTCCTCAAAATCGGCCGTACAAGAAGCCATCATCCCTAATATTGCTCCACCAACACAGCATGCTTTTATTATCTTATTCATAGGTTTAATTCTTTTAACGTTCGATGATTTAGATTAAAAACCAAGGTTTACCTTGAAGCCATAGCTTCTTGGGGTTGGCAATGCCCCTTGCTCAATACCCTGTGTATTCCCTGCCCCATAAGTCGTCTCCGGATCAAAATGCTTTGGCCCTTTCAAGATCGCAAGGTTACTGCCGATAAGAGAGAATCCTAGTTTCTGGAATGGTGTATTCGTCAGGTAACGTGCCGGCAACTGGTATGTCAAGCTCACCTCACGCAATTTCACATAGCTTGCATCCACCACTGCAGTGGCTGCTGGCAATCTCCAGTAAGCAAAAGCATCATAAGCATTTAAACGTACCTCATTTGGTTTGCCATCCTCAGTAACACCTTCCAAAACTACCCCACCGCCTTCATTAGGGTTACTACGGATAGGATTTCCTAGTTCGTTCGTACCTACAGTCTCCTCCAACACTCCTGTACCTTTACCCCAGAAGTGAGTCAAAGAGAATCTTTCGCCTCCCCAAGAAGCATCCAATAATGTATTCAGGGTCCATGATTTATAGGTAAATGTATTTTGTAAACCTCCAATCCAATCAGGGTTCGCATTACCCAATACTTCCTGTGGACCTAATTGGTAATATCCATTAGCATCTACCAACTTTTCACCCTTGTCATTATAGACGAAGTTTGTTGCGATAATGGCGCCCATTGCTTCTCCTTCTTTCGCCACAACCGATGCATAATCATAAGACGACCCATACTCCAAAACGCCATTATTAGTTTCCGGATCTCCATCAATATCAATTACCTTATTGCGATAAGAAGACCAGTTCACATTCATATCCCAACGGAAGTCCCCCGTCTGTACAGGAGTAATACCCAATGAAAGTTCTACCCCCTTGTTCTCAATCTCTCCAATATTCGTAGAGATGCTGGTTACCCCGGTAGATGCCGGCACTGCTTGGTATACAATCTGATCATATGTTGACTTATAGAAATACGTAAAATCTGCCCTTACTCGATTATTGAACAAGCTCAAATCTGTACCCACTTCCCATGAATCCGTAAACTCAGGACGAAGATTAGGATCAAATACGGTAGAAGAACTAAACATAGCAGGGTTGGTTCCATAGTTTCCTACTCCAAGGGTGTTGACCAAACGGTAAGGGTCCGTATCACTACCCACTCTACCATACGAAGCACGAAGCTTACCATAAGAAATAATATTACTATACTGCAATGCTTGTAGCTCCGTAAAGATGAAACTCAAAGAGGTTGCCGGATAGAAATAAGTATTGTTATCCAATGGCAAAGTAGATGATTGATCCATTCTACCTTTCAAGTCTACAAAAAGCATATCCTTATACCCTAGTGTAGCACTAGCATAAACACTGAACATCTTTTTCTGAGATACATAATCTCTCATATAAGTCTCCGGATTTGATGAGTTCTCTGCCCAGAAAACATTATCCACCGTAAAACCCTGATCCGTTCCGATACCTATACGCTCATATTGATTATGTCTATAGTTCGTTCCGACAAAAGCATTCAGGGAAACCTTTCCGAACTGTTTATTAGCACTTAGGATAAAGTCCAGGTTGGACTCTCTTCTGTTACGGTTAGTCTTATAGTAGTATGGGAAGTCGGCATAACTACCATTGGCAATACGCTCCTCCTGTACATCTGTATAGGTATCCAAGCCATACTTTCCTGTAAGGGTCAACCAATCTGTAAGTCTGTAATCCATTGACCAAGCTCCAAAGATTCGCTCCCTGGTGTCTTCTGTAAAGTTCTTGTACACTACCCAGTAAGGGTTGTCCCAATAAGCCGGAGAAGGATCATTCCACCATGAGCGGTTCCATGTATACTGTGTCCCATCGCTCATTTGGTAGTTCTTCAATCGCTCAAAGTCCACATTCGTTTGCATCCAGAAAGCCGATGAAGCCATAAATGCTCTGGAGTAAGCGGCATCGTATCCTTGTGCTGGTCTGTTTCGCACATAACGATTAGAATAGTTCATATTCACTGAAGAAGACAAACGATCCGTAAAGTCAAATTTTGCCGCTACATTGAAGTTGTTCTTCTTATTGACACTATTCGGTATAATACCGGTCTCGTCTCTGTTCGTATAAGAAATCCTATAGTTTCCATAAGAACCTGAACCTGTCAAGGCTACGTTCGTATTAATGGCACGTCCTGTCTGGAAAAAGGCCTCTGGACCATTTTCGGAAGCGACCCACGGTCTTGTTTCCAGGTAATTATCCGCTACAGGATCCAATGCATCCCAATGAATAACAGGAGATCCGTCAAACTTAGGCCCCCATGAAGCATCATCACCAAAGTTAACAAACACTTCATCCGTTCCATCTCCATCCACATCTACATAGGTATGGGAATAATCTCTGTACCAGTTGTCATTGGCATCTTTTTGCCATACTGGATAGCCTGCTCCATATTCCTTCTGATACCTTGGCAAGGTACGTTGATTCACCTGACTGAAGATCACTCCGGTAGAGATATCTACGCCTGTTTTCCCTGCCCCACTACCATTCTTGGTCGTAATCATTACCACACCATTTGAACCTCTAGAACCATAAAGTGCAGCAGCACTGGCTCCTTTTAGCACTGAAATGGAAGCAATATCTTCTGGGTTAATATCCGCAATAGGGCTACCCCAGTCAATACCTCCTGATCCTTGGTTTTGGTAACTTGAGTTGGTACTTGAGTTATCAATCGGCACACCATCTACAACAAACAAAGCCTGATTGTTTCCCAAAGAGCTCTGTCCACGGATAATAACATTCGTCGAACCACCCATCACGCCGGAAGCCTGTACCTGTAAACCTGCCACCTTTCCAGATAAAGAGTTAACCATATTTTGTTGTGGTACCTCACTCACTGACGAGCCACTAACTTCTTGTACCGCATCCCCCAAAGAACGCTTATCCCTGGTAACACCAAGAGCGGTAACCACCACCTCGTCCAGCTCGGTGACTTCCTCTTTCATACTTACCTCGATAGAAGCACGGTTGTTGATCTCTTCCACCAAGGGTTCCATTCCGATCAAGCGAAATGTCAATACATTATTACCTTCCGGTACGGATAACATAAACTTACCATCTATGCCGGTAACCGTTCCTTGTTGCGTCCCTTTAACCTGAACAGTTACTCCCGGTAAGGGTAATTGATTGGATGCTTGCTTTACAACGCCTTGTACTACGCGCTCCTGAGCAAAACCAACAGCAGCACTCATACATAGTAGCAGTAAAAGTGATAGTTTTCGTAGATTCATGTCTTGGAATTTTCAAATTGAGCAGTAGGAGTGTTTCTCATTCTCTACTCCCTGATTCATAAAAAATGCCCAACGCGTTTAGGGTCTTTTTGATTTACAGCTGCAATAATGAAATCAATATAAAGGGGATTTTACGAAAGAGTGAATTCTACTAGAGGATTGGGTAATAACAGGCAAAAGACGGATAAAATTATCCTTATTAGCATAATATTTGCTCACGATACAAAATACTTACATATAAAGTAACTGAATTACGATTAACAAAATAATATACTAATCTCCTTATTGATACTTTAGTGCTTATGTACTCAAAAGTATTGTAGTCTTTTTATGGGTAATAGATAAAACACGTTACCCCTTTACTTCTTTTTTTACATCTAGTAGTGCTCATTTTCATTAATGCACTACATAAACACAATCTTTATGATCAAAGAGGAAACCTTACTAACGATCAACTATTATGATCCACTAAAAAAGTTGGTCATTACCAAAAGTAAAACCAGTAATAGCAGAGTTCCTAACAGAAAAGAGTACGAAGAAGTCGCTTTACGCACCAATAACTTCTTACTCCAATACCGTCCTATACATTGGATTATTGATTTAAGAGAAATGCACTACCCCTACCCAAAGGAACGTATGATACAAGAGGCAACACAACAAATGCAACGCTTTGAATACTTCGGAGTCAAAAATGTCTATTATATTACTGGCGATAACCCTCATGCTATTAACTATGCAAACATTTTCATTGAAGAAGTTAGTATTGACTATTCTAGTGAAAAATTCTCTTTTAGTGCCTGGTCTGCTTTAGAGGAGTGTATGGAACATGTAGAAAGATAATTAAAGTCTTATAAGAATACAGCCCCACGTGCTAGCACATGGGGCTGTATTGATATTTAAATTAGCCTTATAACCCTTACTTTACAATAACTTGTAACCCTCTCAATCCCATATCCACTACAGGTTCTTGAATATTTCCTTCTACGTCAATATCCCATTCTCCATTGGGGTTAGCATCAATCCACTCGAAACTATTATTTGTAGAGAAGGACAGCGTCACTTGCTTGTTCTCGGTCTCTTCTCCCGTAATCACCAAAGGCTCCTCCAACTTACCTGTCACTACACAAGATCCTTCTGGAATGGTCACTCCAAACTCTTCCAATGGGTTCACGACCGTTACACCTCCTGCAGGGATTTGTTGTTGTAAGACTCCAGAAGGGTTACTTTGAAGGTAATATCCCTGCAAAGGCTCCTCAAACTGTGGCTCAAAAATCCAGAATCCTTGTGGTTTTTCTGAATGAACCTCTATTGTCTGCTGCTTAGCAGTATGAGAGGAAATGTAGGTGTTGAAGCCAATAAACCCAGCCAATGTTCCTTTCTGCTTATTATAATCCCCCAAGTAAGGAAGGTTCAGTAAATTAAACTGTACATCGGCATTCTGATAAGTAACCGATACTCTAAGGTATTCATAAGTTCCTGCAGGCAATGCTGAAATGGGAACCTCCAGAAAAGTCTCCCCTTCTCCATGCTGAATCGCCTCATCAAATTCGATGGCATTCGGAAACTGTGTATTTGCAGAAGAACGTGTAGCTCCTTCATACACCACGGCTCCATCTCCAATCATCGTCCATTTATCCTGTACAAACTCAATATAATGTACACTCATGCTATTGAACTGTGGAGATTGGGCTGCATTGCCTTCTGCGACACCCACCGGTTTACCAAAGTTATCCAAACGTTCCTGAGCCTCATTAAAGGCAAATTCAAAGTTTAACGTTGCATCAGAGGGATTCTGCTCCTTATCTTCCTGCAGCTCACAAGCTGTCAGAGAACAACCCCCTAATACTACAATTCCTAAAAAGTTTTTGTAACGCATAAATATATAGTACCGATTAGTAATAAAAATAATTAACCCCCTAATACATAGAGGATAACAGATAAAAACAATAGGTAACAGGTTAATATGAGCACTTTAAATTAACATACTCTTATCTTTTACTTTTTACCTTATACCTCTTACCTCACAACATAAAGGTATATTTATTAGGGAATAATTTTTCATTTAATGGAAAATAACCTTAAATTTGCACGCTCATTAAGTTAAGTAATGGATTAATCATAAAAGTTA
Organism: Algivirga pacifica; assembly: GCF_039543525.1. Classification (NCBI taxonomy): domain Bacteria; kingdom Pseudomonadati; phylum Bacteroidota; class Cytophagia; order Cytophagales; family Flammeovirgaceae; genus Algivirga; species Algivirga pacifica. The sequence continues at coordinate 71,747 of NZ_BAABJX010000017.1, read as the reverse complement.
TATAAACATGGCTTCTACAAAATTGATCAGAAAAGCTCTTAAGAACAGAATGAGAGCGATCGCTAGAAAGAAAACAATGAAGAGACAAGGTGCTAAGCCGGTTATCAAGAAAGTTGACGTAGAGGAATTGAAAGCTTCTTTCAACAAGTAATCACCGCCTTGTTTATTACAACAAATGGATAGCAACATGACTTCTGAAGTCAGACTGCTATCCATTTTTTTATGCTTTTATATTTAGGGGCAAACACAAGCGTCGCCCTCAATGCTGTCAACTTAAGGAAATAGTACATATAGAGAGCGTAGTGCAAACCCGCTGCAGGTCGTAGCGTGGACGCTACGACCAGTTTCTACCTTTTTACTTTCGGCTTAAATTGACGGCATTGGGGTCGCCCTTACTTTGTACCTAGTTCCACCACATTTAGCTTCTCCACTCTTCCCTCTCCTACCTCTATCAATATTAGCGTACGCACCTTATGAAATCCTTTTAGACCTGCGGCTCCGGGGTTGATATGCAATAGATTTCTTTGAGTATCTGGAATGACCTTAAGGATGTGGGAATGTCCACAGATAAAGAGATCTGGTTTGACTTCGTCCAGTCTTTTTTTAAGTTTTGTAGTATACTTTGGAGGATAGCCTCCTATATGTGTCATCCATACACGTATCCCTTTACAATCAAACAATTGTTCTTCCGGAAACTCCCATCGCAAAGGGCCTCCGTCAATATTTCCATATACTGCTCTCAGGGGAGCTATTTGCTGTAAACGATCAGTCACTTGCAGATCTCCTATGTCTCCTGCATGCCAAATTTCATCACATTCAGATAAATGCGCACAGATACGATCATCAATATATCCGTGTGTATCTGATATTATTCCTACTTTCATACGTTTCGTAAATACTTTTTTTTATCCTTCTTCCTACCGGATAATATTTTTCAATAATAGGTGAAAAATTTACACTTTATAGAGAAGATTCTCCATAAAAAGTATAGCTTTGTGGCACATAGGATAAAACCAACATGCTTAATTAACAACCATTCAACAATAAATTACAAACCTTTTATAAGAAATGGCAGGGAATAGAACATTTACGATGATCAAGCCAGATGCATTTGAAGCAGGACACTCTGGTGACATTATTAAAATGATTGAAGAAGCGGGCTTTAGAATCGTTGCAGGAAAAGTTACTCAACTTTCTGCTGAGCTTGCTGGAAAATTCTATGAAGTACACCAGGAGCGTCCGTTCTATGGTGAGCTTTGTGAGTTCATGAGCTCTGGTCCAATCATCGCTATGATCCTTGAGAAGGACAATGCCGTTGAGGACTTCAGAACACTTATCGGAGCTACTAACCCTGCAGAAGCAGCGGAAGGTACAATCAGAAAAAGATTTGCTAAATCATTGGGAGAAAATGCCGTTCACGGTTCAGACTCTGACGAGAATGCTACTATCGAAGGAAACTTCTTCTTCACTCAATTTGATGAAGTAGGCATTAGAAAGGTAGCTGCTAACTAATTTTTTGCAGCACACGATATATTACCTTTGACCTTTCCCAATAAACATAAGCTTACCGAAACAGCATAAAAAACGCTGTCCCTTATTTTCTAAGGGCAGCGTTTTTCTTTTTCATCTTTTTCTCCAATCGCTTCAATCTATATTGAGTGAAAATTCTAAATACTGATGAGACTAACACAATGCTGATAGCAATCGTACCAGCTTCCAGAATGGCATTCGTTCCTTTATGCATGAATAAGTCAAATTCTCCTTCTATAGAGGCTACCATGGTATAATAAAGCCCTCCTCCGGGTACCATGGGAATAATTGCACTAATCACAATAATCGTCGTGGGGATTCTTAAAACTCTGGCTACTGCTTCAGCATAGATTGCAGCCATAGAAGCCCCCGCAAACATTCCTATAATTGTAGAACCAGAGTACAAAAGGCCTAGTTCGTAAAATAACCACGCCAGAGCTCCTCCTCCTCCGGCATAATAAAGATATTTCCCTCGTACATTGAACAAGAAAGCAAAACACAAGGTACTGATAAAAGCTAATAACGTATTGAACCACATATTTTAGTAAGGTAAAAGGTAATAGGTAAAAAGTGAAAGGTAGTAGAGGCAACCCCATGTAGCTGCCCAAACGGGCTCAAGAAAAAACATACCACAACTTATACACCACACCGGTACCTGCCGATATAGCCAAAGCTATAAACAAGGCCTCCAAGGCTCTGGACATTCCACTTACCAAGTCCTCTGCGATGATATCCCGAATCGCATTGGTCATCGCCAATCCCGGTACCAATAGCATAATCGCCCCAATTGTGATCTTATCATCCTGTTCCCCCAATCCCAAATAGACGGCCAACAATCCCATCAGAGCGGCTATCACACCACCACTCATACGAATCAGGAAACGGTTGATTCCCCAGCCCTCCAGGTACTGATTATTGAACTGAATCAATAGTCCTACAAAAAAAGCTACTATCGTATCTTTCCAAGCCCCACCAAATAATAGGCAAAATGCCGCTACGGCAATGGCCGACATTAAATATTGAGACCATATTGCATAAGGGGTACTATCATCAATCTCTCTAATCTTGTCACGCATCTGTATCTCGGTCATGTTTTGCTCAAACACTGTACGTGACAACTCATTGACCATACGCACCTTCTCCAGATTCACTGTTCGCTCAGTAATCCGCTGAATCAATGAATAGGTCTTTCCTTCACGGTCCGTTACAGAAGACATAATCCCTGTGGGGGTCACAAAACTATCCACGTTTTCTACCCCATATGCCATACATATAAAATTTATCGTTTGCTCTACCCTGTAGGTCTCTCCTCCATTTTCCAACATAATCCGCCCCGCTTTGGTGGCCAATTGAAGTAGTCTCTCCGTGGTCATTCTAATTACTGATTTTTAAAAAAGAACTTATTGCTATTATATCATGTCTTCTAACAAAAGAGTACTCATGATATATCCATAAGTCTATGCAAAAGTTTATAGGTTTAATAGTATTGCTGATGATAAGTAGCTGTGCCTCTCAACCCCCTACTTCTCAAGATGGGCAACTTACCAAGAAAGAACAGAAGGCCCAAAAGAAAGCTCAAAAAGCCACCCAAGAAAAAGCCTTAAACGAACAAGCCAAACTAGCCTTACAAAAACAATGGTTCGTACTAGAAACCCATACGCTCACCAATAATAAAGGACGTCCAGTCAATGTTTCCACAAATACCAATTTTATAGCCGTCAAAGGAGAAACTGCCGTAATTCAAATTGCTTTCCCCGGAGGAGTAATGGGCCCCAATAATATTGGAGGTATTACCGTAGACGGCAACATCAGTAATGTAGACCTTAAGGAAAATGATAATGGAAGGGTATATATGACTTTCAGCGTGCTAGGAGCAGGAGTCAACGCGCAGGTAAGGATTAACCTCGATGGAAGCAACTATGCCAATGGAAGGGTATCCTCTCAAACAAGAGGTGGTTATATTGAATTTAGGGGAATTGTGGTGCCTTATGAGAAATCAAGAATCTACCAGGCTCCAAGCCGGTTTTAATTTTTAATGAAAAATGAAGAGTTAAGAATGAAGAATGGGAGATAATTATTCTTCATTCTTCATTCTTCATTAAAAAAGCCTACTCTTCTTCATCTTCCTTATACAACCAATGCTGGTTATAATCATATTGGTTATGGTTAGGGAAAATTTCGTAGTACTTATCCGACACTAGCTTGAATACTCGCTCTCTCAGCTCTTCAATATTGATATTATTGGTTGCAGAGATAAAGACACTATCCGTACCTTTTGCCAGGTAAGACTGTTTCCACTCCTCTACCGTTGCTGGTGGGTGATCCTCAAATGGAGGATATTCTTTTTCCTCAAAAGCATCAATCTTATTGAATACCATCAAGGTTTTCTTATCTCCCGCTCCGATTTCTGTTAGCGTTTGATTGACCACCTCTATATGCTCTTCAAAAGACTCATGGGAGATATCTACTACATGAATCAGGATATCTGCATCAACGATATCATCCAAGGTAGACTTAAATCCTTCAATCAAGGTAGTAGGGAGTTTACGAATAAACCCTACCGTATCCGTCAGCAAAAACGGAATATTGTGCAAGACCATTTTTCTTACGGTAGAATCTACTGTCGCAAACAGTTTGTTCTCCGCAAAGACATCTGCCTTACTGATACGTTTCATGATCGTAGACTTCCCGACGTTAGTATATCCTACTAAAGCTACCTTCACTTGGCGGTCACGTCCTTTTCTACGAACATTACTTTGCTTATCAATTTTTTCCAGCTTCTTCTTCAACAAAGAAATCTTGTCACGGATAATACGCTTATCCGTCTCCAGCTCTGTTTCACCAGGACCTTTCATACCAATACCCCCCTTTTGACGAGAGTGGTGCGTCCACAAGTTCGTCAGTCGAGGTAACATATATTGGTACTGAGCCAGCTCTACTTGCAACTTGGACTGTGCCGTTTGTGCTCTCTTGGCAAAAATCTGCAAGATCAATAAGCTTCGGTCAATAATCATTACCCCTTCCATTTCCCTGTCTAGGTTACGAGAGTGAGCCGTCGATAGATCGTCATCAAAGATGACCATATCAATACCATGATGCTTAACGTAAGCCTTTATATCTTCCAGCTTCCCTTTTCCTACAAAAGTACGAGTATCTGGATAGTCCAATCGTTGCATGAACTTCTCCTTCGTTACGACTCCTAAGGTAGATGCCAGAAACTCCAACTCATCCAAATACTCCTCTGCCTTGGCCACCGACTCTTGCTTTGGAGATACTGCGACTAATACAGCGGTAGGCTGCTTGGTATCACTAGTATATTGAAATTCTTTCTTCAAATTATTACTTTATTTAAGTGATTCATTTTCAAAGGGTATAACCCTTTTTACCCTTATCGTTCCATTCAAATAATGAAACCTTTTATACTCTTTTTCTACTACACTTCTACTTTCTTCCTTTTCAGTATAACAAATCCAAGAAGGGTATTGCTTACAAAATTAAGTATTTCGTAAAAAACTCTATGATATTCCCTTACTTTATTCTTTTATCTCCTCTTTTAAAATAGGTTAAATCAAGGAGATTGAGCCATAATTGGCCCAATTATCGTCTGTTGTTCATAATGTTTAGTTGAGCTTCGCTCGTTGATGATGTTTAGGTGTTTCGGTGTTTCGGTTATTATCATTTAACTCGATCCAACAAGTAACATAAGCTATTCAACTAAACATTATGAACGAGCGAAGCTCAACTAAACAACATGAACATTGCCCACTAGACAAGGATATTTGTCTTATAATCCAAAACCATACATCATTATGAAAAAATCCATTGCATACTTCCTTAGTACCTATTTCGTCATTCTATGCCTGCACCTATCGGCACAAGCACAACTTCAGGTTGACGTCCGCAGTGAAAGTACACATATTACCCCCAATACTGAAACGTTCAGTATTCTGTTTGACGCCCAAGCTCCTAAGGTTACTCCAAAGACTACTCGACCACCGATGAATATCGCCTTGGTACTGGATCGCAGTGGCTCTATGAGTGGAGATAAACTACATTATGCGAAGAAAGCTTGCGAGTTTGTGGTTGATAATCTTTCTAGCCAGGATTACCTCTCTCTCGTTATTTATGATAATGAGGTGAATGTGCTACAGCACACGGTACATCCTACCAACAAACAACAGCTTAAGCAGTTAATCAAAGGCGTTACGGATCGTGGCAGCACCAACTTAAGCGGAGGAGTTTTGGAAGGATACAATCAAGCGAAGGCCGTTTTTGATGCACAAAATGTCAATAGGGTTTTCTTACTCTCCGATGGCTTGGCCAACGAAGGTATTACGGACCCTGAAAAACTCAAGGAAATTGCCCGCACCAAAAACCTGGAACTACAACTTGGCTTATCCACCTTTGGCGTAGGCAGTGATTTTGACGAATTACTGATGACGGGCATGGCAGAGCAAGGAAGCGGTAATTATTACTTCATAGACTCTCCTGACAAGATTCCTGAAATCTTTAAAGAAGAGCTTAAAGGCCTTCTGTCCGTTTATGCCCAAAATGCGACCTTAAAAGTCAGCTATCCTACACAGTATATGCAATTACAACAGGTTAATGGTTATGAGTACCAAATCACTCCTAATCAAGAAATCCTAATCAATTTCCGAGATATTATTTCTGAAGAACTGAAATCCGTTCTCTTTACCTTCAGTCGCTTAAATACACTTTCAGAAAGCCTCACCTTTACTTTCACACTGACCTATGATGATGCTGAAACCTTTGAACGTAAAGAAGTGAGGAAAACCATCCATGTAAACAAGACTCAGGAGGAAAGTGTTTACTATAATAACAGAGACCCCAAAGTACTGCAAATGAGCGCGCTATTTCAAGCCAACCAAGTATATGAAAAAGCGATGCTACTCGTAGACCAAGGAGCTACAGAAAAAGCAAAGGCACTCCTGAAGAAAGCATTGGAAAACCTCTCACAAACCATGAGTACTTTACCGGAAGACGAAGAGCTAACGGCACAATACAATGCCATCAAAGTGTATTACGAACAAATTGATAGTTATCAACAAATGTCTTCCCAGGAACAAAAAATGTATCAAAAATCTCAACGAAATGTCAACTACAAGATGAAGAAGAGAAAAAAATAATAGTATTTTACCCTGTAAAACCATGGTATCATTCAAATAAGTTAAACTGATGAAATACATTATTTATGCCCTGTTATTTTTAGGAATAGCTGCCTGTACCAGCGTACCCATCACAGGTAGAAAACAGCTAACGTTCATTCCAAATGATCAAATCTTATCTTTGAGTAAGCAAAGCTATAGGGATGTGTTAAAAGACAGTAAACTATCCACCAACGAGCTGCAAGTTCAGCGGTTACGCAAAATAGGAAACCGTATTTCAAGTGCTGTTGAGCAATACTTAAAAAGTGTCGGAAGAGAAGATTTAATCAAAGGCTATGTATGGGAATTCAATCTGATCGAAAGTGATCAACTCAACGCTTGGGCCATGCCTGGAGGAAAGGTAGCCTTCTATACGGGTATCCTCCCCGTATGTAAAAATGACGATGGTATTGCAGTAGTCATGTCTCATGAGATTGCTCATGCCATAGCCCAGCATGGTAATGAAAGAATGTCTCAGCAGCAAATACAACAAGGCTCCGCTTTAGTACTGGATGCCGCTATGATGAACAAAAGTCCTGAGACCCGTGCATTGGCAATGACGGCCTTTGGTTTGGGATCACAAGTAGGAATTATGTTACCCTATAGCCGTAAACACGAAAGTGAAGCGGATGAACTAGGACTGTATTTTATGGCGCTGGCTGGCTATAACCTACAAGAAGCGCCAAAGTTCTGGGAACGTATGGCAGCAACTGGAGGAGGAGCGCCTCCGGAGTTACTTTCTACTCACCCATCCCATAGCACCAGAATAAAAAATATGGAGAAAAACATTCCTAAGGCGGAAGCTTTTGCGAAGAAACAATAAAAGAAGCTTTATAAAGGTTGAATCGTTGAATCGTTGAATTTCACCTTCGGTGAGTTGATTCGAGTTGAATTGTTCGTTGATACATCTTTATACAACAATTCAACTCGAATCAAGACGCCATGTAATGGAGCGAAGCTCAATTCAACCCAGCAGCTTGCTGCTGAAGTTCAACGATTCAACAATCTTTAGACTAGTACTCGGTTCTTAAGTTCACACTCCTCATACCCTGGAGAAAAAATTCCTTCCTCAATCCAAAATCCCTTAAAAGAATGTGGTCCTGTCAACTGGTAGATCACCATTCCAGCATACTCCTCGTCCTCTTCATGATAATAAAAATTCAAGACAAGCTTGTCATCATATAAGAAGCCCTCTCCTAACTGTCCTTGTCCACTGATCGCAATGTCCCATTTCGCCTTGAATTTCCCTCCAATGTAACGAAGATTCAAATGTCCATAATACATCTTGTCTTTATCGCCGGGGTTATGCCCTTTTAAGGCATAATTTCCTTCTATATCTTCAGGCTTAAGCTGTAGCATTGAATTATCCAACGTATCCAAAGGAGTATGTTCTTGCTCATAAGCAATTTTAAATTGCTCAAAACGTTCTTTGATATTCAACTCGTTGGTTGGCCCATCTAGTAGCAATATGTTTTCTTTAGCAGAAGGTAGCTTTAATAATTTCTTTAATTTTTCCCAGCTCATTGCATTTGAGTTCGTTAGTTTGAATAGAATGTTGTAAACAGGATTATTTCCTGAATAAATACGTCATTTAAATGTTTTTTGCGCCAAAACAGTTTCCACTGTTCAACATCATTAATAAACTTATTCAATGGGTTGCAGTCACAATCTACACAATGTTTAACGACCTTATATTAAAAGTATTTCAGGCTTTTTAATGAAATAATCCCCCATTAACGTCACATGATGGGAATATATCTGATAAACAATAAGATGGAGGGAGAGGAAATTTGGAAGGGTGAAGAAGGAAGAAAAGTTAACTGGAAGGCTTAAGTGTTCAAAATGACCAAGTTAAAATAAACGTAAATTCTACACGAAGAGAGATTACATTAAAATTCATTAACACTCTTACTCTTATAGATATTCCCTATAGGGTAAATATCTTATTGATGAATTCTTTTTTTTAATAATCTCAAAACTATGCGAAATTTATTTCTACTGATTTCGTTCGTTTTTGTTGCATTCACATCCTATGCACAAAATCGAATCGTAAAAGGTCAGGTGGCTGGCAATGACGGACAGGGAATTCCTGGTGTCAACATTGTTATCCAGGGAACTGCAAAAGGTACCGTTACGGACCTTGACGGTAATTTTTCCCTTGACGCCCCTGCTGATGCCTCCCTTACTTTTTCTTACGTGGGCTATATCTCACAAACTATAGTGATCGGCAACCAATCAAATCTTTCCATCACGCTGAAGGAAGACCTTTCTCAACTAGACGAAGTGGTTGTAACCGCACTAGGAGTAGAAAGAAGTGCCCAAAGCTTGACGTACTCTACTGCTGTTGTAAAAGCGGACGAGCTAACGGTAGTCAAAGACCCGAACATGATGAACTCCCTTTCGGGTAAAGTGGCAGGCCTTCAGTTATCCAGAAGTGGTTCTGGTGCAGGTGGATCTGTGAAGGTTACTTTGCGTGGTAACAATTCCATTCAAGGGAGTAACCAACCACTTTATGTAATTGATGGTATCCCAATGTCAAACTTTACGTCCGCTCAGCCTTCCAGTACTTGGGGTGGCCGTGACGGTGGTGACGGTATCTCTAACCTGAACCCGGAAGATATTGAGAGCATCAACGTATTGAAGGGTGCTGCCGCTTCAGCCCTTTATGGTTCTCAGGCGGCCAATGGGGTGATCCTGATTACCACGAAAAAGGGACAGGCAGGACAGTCTAAAGTTACCTTCTCTTCAAGCTTCACGGCAGATCAAGCATACGTCCTACCAAAGCTACAAAGTGACTACGGGCAAACGGCAGAAGGTGCGCTAGACAGCTGGGGTACTGACAAGCCCGCTAACGCTCATGCAGCAGCAGACCTTTACCGTACGGGTACAACGTGGATCAACTCCCTTTCGGCTTCTTTTGGATCACAGAACGTACAAACCTACCTTTCGTATGCCAATACTGATGCGAAAGGTATTCTTCCAAACAATGAGCTTAACAGACATAACTTCACACTACGTCAAACTTCTTCCCTGTTCGATGGTAAGCTAGACTTGGACGGAAACGTAAGTTATATGCGCCAAAACGCAAAAAACCGCCCAGAGCAAGGATTGTATTTCAACCCAAGCATGGCTTATACGCTTTCTCCAAGAGGTATTGATATGGAGATGTACAAAAACGAATACGAGGTATTCGATCAAAATCGTTTATTGAACGTGCAAAACTGGCCTTTGGTCAATGAGTTTGTTCAGAACCCTTACTGGATGATGAACGGCATTACTTCTAAAGAAGTGAGAGACCGTATCATGGGGTCTATGGGCGCTAAGTTAAACATCACAGACTGGCTATGGGCACAAGGTCGTGTGCGTGTAGACCGTACAACAGATGACTATCGCAAAGAGGTAAGATCTTCTACGATGACAATTGCCCCTAAATCAGGACGATTGATCATCAATGATTATGACAACACACTATACTATGCTGATGCGATCTTGAATGCCAATAAAACATTTGGCGATATCACGGTAACGGCACTATTGGGAGGAGCAATCCAAGATGCTACGACAAAAGGTATGACGATTGACTCTAACCAAGGTGGATTGGCTGCTGTCAACTACTTTGACCTGGCTGCCGTTCAAGGGGAGCGCCCAAGAGCACCTTATAACAGAAAACAAATCCAATCCGTATTTGGTAGCGCCAATATTGCCTATAAAAACATGCTTTATCTGGACTTGACCACTAGAAATGACTGGTCGTCAACGCTTCCACTTGATAACAATAGCTATTTCTACCCATCTGTAGGTTTGACTGCCGTGCTGAATGAGATGGTAGCATTGCCTGAAATCGTTAGTATGGCTAAGTTGAGAGGTGCCTATACCGTTATTGGTAATGATATCGCACCTGGTCTCACTAACCCTGCCGCAGCAGTTTTGAACTCTGCTGGAAACGTAGTAGACAACAGTGTCGTACTTCCATTTACGGGAGAGCCAGAAACTGCCTCTTCTACGGAGCTTGGCTTTGAAGTAGAACTTGGTCGCTTTATGTACCTTGATTTCACTTACTACAACACAGATACCCGCAACCAATGGGTATGGATTACCAATGAGCAAAACCAGAGAGAGCCAATCAATACCGGTTTAATCAACAACAAAGGTTTTGAAGCAGCCCTTCAGATCATCCCAGTATCTACCGCTGATCTCACTTGGACGACTAACCTGAACTTCTCTACCAATAAAAATACTATTGTAGAACTAAGACCAGAGGATGAAGCTTATAGCTTCTTGTTGACTCCAATGAGTAACAATGCTTTCTCTTCTGTATTGGTGCAAGGTGGTTCATTTGGTGATATCTATGGATATGATGTCAAAAGGGACGAAGCAGGCAATCCTCTAGTGGATGCTAACGGTATTCCTTTGCGTTCTGATGAGATTGTCAACCTAGGTAACCCTAACCCTAAATGGCAGCTAGGATGGAACAACTCTATCAAGTATAAGAACTTTAGTGTAAACGCATTGATTGACGCAAAAGTAGGCGGTAAAGTCATGTCGATCACTCAAGCAATGATGGATCAGGCAGGGGTATCTCAAGTAACGGCAGACGCTCGTCAAGCAGGAGGTGTCATGACTGAAGGTGCTAAATCGGTAGATGCCGATGGCAACATCGTTGGTGACTTCACTGAGAAGGCAAATGCACAGGCTTATTATTCTACGGTAGGTGGACGTGCTGCATTAGGTGGCTTATACATGTACGATGCGACTAATGTTCGACTAAGAGAAATGTCTTTAAGCTATAACTTCAAAGACTTGAATTTTGCGAAAAATCTGACAGTATCTCTTGTAGGTAGAAACTTATTCTTCTTCCACTTGGAGGCTCCTTACGATCCAGATCTAACGATGTCTTCAGGCAATGGTCTACAAGGTATCGACGTATTCTCCCTTCCTTCTACAAGAAGTGTTGGTCTAAACGTGAACTTTAGCTTTTAATCATTGAAAAAAAGAATAAAGATGAAGAAATATATTTTTGCAGCAGTGGCCGCATTGGGTATGACCACTGCTTGTACAGATAACTTTGAGGACATCAACAAAGCTCCTCATCAAATATCGGAAGAGTCTTTTCAGGCAGACTACCTATTCCTGAAAGCTTTCTTCCCTCAAATGCAGCAATCCATCTATTACAACTTTGGTAATGGATATGGTTATCAACTGCAGCAAAACCTGAATGCCGATATCTATTCAGGTTACATGACGCCTCCTACACCATTTATCGGTAACAAGAATAACGCTACCTATGCCTTGGTGGATGGATGGAATAGCTGGGCATTCAATAAGTCACTGGATAACATTCTGGCCCCTGCCAAAAGTGTTTCCAAGCATATGGATTTGGCTCCAGAGTTTTACGGAGTATCTCTTATCCTTAAGGTTGCGGGAATGCACCGTGTTACTGACATGTACGGACCCATTCCTTATACTAAATATGGAGAAGTGAACGAAGGAGGCGGCTTGCCATATGATTCTCAGGAAGCTGTTTATGACATGTTCTTTGAAGAGCTTGACATGGCTATAAGTCTTCTAAAAGATAAGCCTGCGATTGCCAACTTCTCAGAAGTAGATCAAATGTTCAAAGGAGACTTCAATATGTGGGCTAAATTTGCTGCATCATTGAAGTTGAGATTGGCGATGCGTATCTCCGAAGTAGCTCCTGCCAAAGCCAAAACATTGGCTGAAGCTGCGATCAGTGCTGGTGTACTAGAAGGTGGAGACCTTGCACAGGTATCTGCTGATGGATTAAAGCACCCAATGGCACTGATCAAAAGCTGGAAGGACGCCCTTATGGGAGCTCCTATGGAGTCTATCCTAAAAGGCTTTAATGATCCCCGCTTGGCGATCTACTTTGACCCTTCTGATCAGGATGGAGAGTACAGAGGTATTCGTCAAGGTATCGAGATCGAGACGAAGGATACCTATTCAGACTTCTCTGGGATCAATGATAACGTTATTGGTGTGAATAAGCCATTGTTATTGATGACTGCTGCTGAGGTATACTTCTTAAGAGCGGAAGCTGCATTGAACGGATGGAGCGCAGGTGCTTCTGCCAAAGAATTGTATGAAATGGGCGTACAAGCTTCTTTCGACCAGCATGGTGCTGGTGATGCCAGTACTTACCTGGCTGATGCGACTTCCATGCCTGCAGACTATGTAGACCCAGAGAACGCAGCAAACGACATTGCTGCTCAAAGCGATATCACTATTGCATGGGATGCTGCTGCATCAGCAATGGTAAACAAAGAGCGCATTCTAACTCAAAAATGGATCGCTATGTTCCCAGAAGGGCAAGAGGCTTGGTCGGAATACCGTCGTACAGGTTATCCTAAACTATTCCCTGTAGAAGTGAACTATAGTAATGGTACTATTGACTCCGAAGAAGGTATCAAGCGTATTCCTTATCCATCAGCTCAATACCAAACTAACGCTGCGGCAGTAGAAGCTGCTGTACAAATGTTAGGAGGAGCTGACCACGGAGGTACAAACCTTTGGTGGGATGTCGATTAATATATGAAGTTCGCTTTTGTTCATGATGTTTAATTGAGCTTCGCTCGTTCATGATGTTTAGTTGTTAAATTACCGTATTTCAGCGGTAATTAAGGTTGAGTAAATAACCGTCATACTACCAGCCCGCTTTGTTGAGTGGCACTGCGTGCCGTTGAGTAGAGCTTCGCTCCGTTGAGTAGCCCTCCGGGCTGTTGAGAAAGTGTAGTACTGTAAAATCTCAACGACACGCAGAACACTCCATGTAATGGACTCAACTGTCAGTTATTTATTCAAACTTAATAACTGCTGAAGTACAACAACTAAACAATATGAACGAGCGAAGCTCTATTAAACATCATGAACAAAAAAGGTAGTGCCATTCTAAGGAACAGCACTACCTTTTTTCATATAAAGTAACGGTGCAAGCTGCCTCAACAGACTATTGCACGGATGGCTTTCTTGTTCTAAATACTTTACTTACCCATTTCGGTAAAATGGAGATTCCTACAATTAAATAAGCATAATAGGTTAATAACCTCCAAAGTAACGCTACTGCCAATACGATTCCTACTCCCAAGAACTCTTCAAAGAACTCTCCAAAGAAGTACTCTGCTGTTCCAGAGCTACCAGGTGTAGGAGATACTAACATCACAATCCACATGATGATCTGACGGGAGAAGATCAAGAACTGCTCATACAACTCATCAAACGATACATCCAAAAGGTTAAAGTGCGTAAAAGCATTGATCAGGCAATTTAACATCAAGTAACGGGCAGACCAGATCATTAGGGTAGAAAATGTTGCCCGTACCCAATAGGTATAGGAATGTCCTTTCATTTCCCTTGATGCGATAATCATCTCGTTGCCACTTCGAATAGCACTTCTTCTCCAGCGTTTCGTGAACGAAAACTTAGTGAGATACCCCAAAAATCGCTTAAATGTTTTCGGAGATAAAAATAACCCCCATCCCATAAACACAGTATAAGTGGCAATCAACAAAACACTGATCAGAAAGACTTGCTCTAGGTTCAAGTGAAAACCCAGCAATGGAATAGATTTAGCCTCAGGAGGAAAAATATCCCCTTGTGCCAGTAGAATCACTGAAATCGATGCTACCACGAAAAAAATATTGTCTAGCAATGCCGTCAACATCACATAGGCCAATGCCTTACCAAAAACAATCTTTTCTCTATTCATTATAAAAACGGCAACAGCCGTTCCTCCCACAACCGACGGGGTAACGGCAGAAGCAAACTCCCATAATAGAATGACAAAAAAGCTGGAGTTCCAAGAAAGTTTTTTGCTGGTCAGATGTCTGATTCGATACATATACCCTGCGTCTCTCAGAATCAAAACAATCAAAGCAGCCCCTACCCACCAAGGATTAAGGCTACTGAAAGCTTGCTTGACCTCCTGAAAGTCCATATTATCGTCTGACAGCATGAGATAAATAATTGCTCCTAGCCCTACGAGCACTGGTAAAATAACTTTTCGTGGGCTAAGGCTTTTGAGCATTTTCTGTGCGTTGGTCTCCATATAATGTCTCCCTCCTTAGTGGTAATGTTTGTAACTGGTTGATGGTTTTTCTCCTATTTGGCGATATTCCAAACAAGCTCTTAATTGTAGCTAAGACTAAGTATGTCGTGTTTTCGGGTGGACTCCCTTCTCCAATTATATACGACAACTACATTTCTTTAATAAAGATTAAACAAATGTTACTTGGTTATGTTCTCCCCAAAAATAACAATCCTCTATGAACTCACAATAGCAAGGAGATTTATTAATCGATCTTTTACTTAGATAAATAGTACGGCCATAAAACGATAACATAGATCATAAAAAATGAGTCATCCTGAATATTGCTATTCAATGATGACTCATTTTATCTGTATTATATTTCTGCTTATTATTTTATAGAAATAAAAGCTCTAATTCTTCTCGATTGTATAAGTATAAATACTCTCTGCAAATTTAGTAACATCTAACGTGATCGTGTAGAGGCCTGACTCCTCTACAGTAATGTCATTACCATAACCGTTTATCTCCAAAACGCCATCAGTATCTCCATCTCCAAGGTTCAAGTCCCATCCCTTATTGAATCGGAACTTCCATACAAAACCTGCATGTAAATCTACAGTTGCTGTATATAGTAGACTTGTTCCGTCATTTGTAAAATCCATCTGAATGTCTTGTCCCCATCCATCATCATTACCTGTCAAGGCACTTCCTACAATAGACCAAGTATTTTCTACTTTTGAGATCGAATAAACTTTTGTCAGTAGGTCTACACGAATTGTATAATACCCCATACCTTCCACTACTAAAGGATCAGGATCTGAACCATCATTATGATCAAGAATTCCATCCACTGTTCCTCTTTCTCCTAGTTGAGAATCCCAGCTGCCTTTTTTCGTCAGAATCTTGAAATAGGTCGTTGACTCATGGAATAGATATGTCCCTTCAAAAATTCCTACTCCTATAGGCTTTAATACCGTGTGCTCATTGGCATTATTCCATCCCTGAAAAGATCCTGCCAGATATAGTTGCTCCGGATAAGCATCTGCATCAGCCCAAGGAGTGATATTCATTGTCATTGGCTCAGAGCTCAAGCTTTCAAAGTTGGTTCCTTGCGCAAAAGAAACCACTACTCTCAACTCAATCATATGCGCCTGACCAACCTCCAGTCCCCAAGCCTGTAGGTCATTATTCAAGTCTTTGTGTGCTACTTCTGCTTCTGTGATATTCGTGATTGCCCACTCTTTGGCATCAGCAAAGTCCGTTCCTGCTGGAGCTGCTTCCAAACGGTAGCTTACCGGCACATCTACTCCGATATTTTCCGGGTTCCACGTAAAGAGCATACTTTCTCCAATATTCTCTTCTCCCAAAACAATAGAGATCCCTTCTTCTATCGTCATAGCTGGTGCTACTCGATCCTCTTCTGCCAGTACTTGTGGTTTAACAACCTGTTCTGTACAAGCGGTCATGGTTGCCAATAGACCCAATACGATGGCTACTGAGCAGTTATATAGTTTGTTCATCATTGATTTTTTTAAGGGGTTGGGGGTTAGGGATTGGGGGTTGGTTAAACTGCTTTACTAACCGCCAATCCCTAGCCACTGAATCACTAGTAATCGAAATTCTGTGTAAGGTTCGGATTCGCATTCAAGTCACTTGGAGGAATCGGCATCAACTCATAGCGTTGGTTTACTGAAGTTCCTTCTGCTACACCGCCTTTGAATGACCATTGGTATCCGTCGATGAATTTACCGAAACGAATCAAGTCTGTTCTACGGTGTCCTTCCCAGTACAGCTCTCTTGCTCTTTCATCCAAGATAAAGTCTAGTGTACCTTCTGCCTGTACCTCTGCCAATGTCTTCTCAGAAGTATTCGCTCTCCTTCTTACCGTATTGATCCACTCCAAACCTTCAGCAGTCAGTCCTCCTGTTCTTGCTTCCAGCTCTGCTGCCATTAGCATGGCATCTGACAATCTGAATACTGGAATATCTGTATGTACGAATACAAAGCTGTGGTCTTGTGGTTTAGAGAAATCTCTGTTTAGGTTTTTGTACTTCAAGACACCGTAACCATCCGTGAAGCTCATCAACTCATCCATCTCCTTTTGGTGACCTTCTGTAAACCAAAGTGCACGGTCATCATTGTCCTCAAACTTATCGACTAGCATGGGAGTCGTTCTGTTACCACCCCATCCGTCAACACCAGTAAACTCTTTCATTGCTGCAGATGCTCCAGCGTTCATAATGAAGGTCATTCCTCCCCATGACTGTGAGTACTTCCCATCTACTGTGAAAGCAAAGATAATCTCATCCGAAGTATAGTTGTCAGCCGTGAAGTTTAGCTCGTAAGGTGATACTTGGTCTCCTGCCTGAGCATCAGAAGCACCCATCAAGCGGTAACCACTTGTTAGGATATCATTCACCAACACTTTTGCTTTCTCAAAGTAAGCGATCTCCTCTGCGCCTCTATACACGGCATGGTTTAGGTATAGTTTTGCCAAAAGCATTTTTGCTGCTACTTGGTTTGCCTGTCCTACATAGTTGGCTTTTGCAGGCAGTAAATCATCCTGAATAGCGATCAACTCCGACTCGATATGATCAAACAGCTCTGTACCTCTTTCACTCTCCCCAAACTGAGGAGGAAGAAAAGCACCTACACCATCTTCTTCCATCACCTTAGGAACCTTGTTCCCAAAGAAGTCCAAAGCGTGTGTATACGCCAATGCTCTTAGGAATCTCGCCTCAGCGATCATTCTTGGTGTTTCTTCAAAGTCTCCACCATAAACCTTTGCCTGACGAGCAAACTCATTCGCCAATGTTATTTGATAGAAAATACGGTAGTATAGCGTACGAATAGAAGCATTGGAGCTACCCCATGCCAAGCGAGATAACTCTGGCAACTCAGGGTCTCCTGCCCAAGCATTTTTCATCTCATCCGTTGGCAACTCTTGTAGGTTAAAGAACTGTCTCCAGTACACACTCTTACCTCCGTCAAAACCTGCTACGTCCGGATCACCATCGCCTTGGGCATTACCCCCAATCACGAATCCAGCATACACCTTATTCAAGCCTGACTGCAAGCTTTCCTCGCTATCATATACCTTATCGGCAGTGGATAGGTTCTCATCGATAGGCTCCACATCCAAGTGGCTAAGACATGATGTAGTAGACAAAGCGGCGGTCAAGATCACCGCTTTCGTCAATTTATTATATAGATTTGATAGTTTCATTTCTAGTCTGTTAGTCGTTTAGAATGTTACATTTAGGCCTAGGGTATACGTTCTAGGTCTTGGGTAGAAGTTATTGTCAATACCTCCTGAGATCTCAGGGTCCATACCATCGTATTTAGTCAATACGAATACGTTGTTTACTGAACCGTGTACCCTTGCATTTACTTTCTCTCCCAATAGCGACTCGATATTATAGCCTACCGAAACGTTGTCCAATCGGAAGAAAGAAGCATCTCTCACGAAGTAATCTGACAATAATTGGATGCTGGTGAAGTTATTCTCCAAAACGCTCTCGTTGATGTTCGCCAGGAAGTCACCTGTTGGCGAGATACCGTTGTATGCAGAGTTAGAGTGGATGTTATTGTACACATAGTTACCCAGGTTAGCTCTACCAGAAGCGGAGAACTCAAACTTCTTATAAGAAAGGTTGGTATTCAAACCAATCATCACAATTGGTGCTGGCTGCTTGAAGTGTACCAAGTCTTGCTCGTTCAATTTACCATCACCATTCTGGTCTACATACATTCCGTTGATTGGATTACCATTCTCATCATATACTTGTTGGTATAGGAAGAAGGTGTTTGGTGCCTGGCCTACCGTATGGATCTGTGAATATACCCCAGTACCACCGGCTACACCACCTGTGAATACACCAATAAAGTTCTCTGAGTCTACGGCTGTCAACTGCGTTACTTTACGATCTGTATATGTTGCGTTGATACCCATACTCCAGAACAGATCTTCTGTCGTCACTAGCTTGGCATCCATAGCAAATTCCAAACCTTTGATCTCGATGTTCCCCACGTTACCGATCACACGGTTACTAAAGTTGGATCCTGCCGCTACATCCGTCACGTTCAATAGATCGTTGGACTTCTTGTAGTAAGCTTCCAAGGTACCTGTGAAGCGGTCATCAAATAGACCATAATCCAAACCAATGTTATAGGTCTCCGTCTCTTCCCACTTCAGGTTGCTGTTGTAAGCATTTGGTCTCAACGTAAGGTATAGCTGCTCCTCTCCATTCTCGTCAATGTAGGTTTGAGGATTTCCATTTTGGTCCATCATCACATATTGTGCATATGGCTGACCTGTAGAATATGTTCCGAAGTGTGCATAGTCCTGACCAAAGATATCTTGCTGTCCGGTCACCCCGTAACCTGCTCTAAACTTCAAGGCAGAGATTTGCTCCACCATCTCCAGGAAACCTTCTTTCTTCATGTTCCAACCAAAAGCCAAGGCAGGGAACAAGCCCCATCTGTTTTCTGCCGAGAATCTTGAAGAACCATCCTGTCTCAAAGTCGCAGTCACCAAGTACTTGTCTTTCAAGGAGTAGTTTGCTCTACCGAAGAACGAGATCAAGTAGTTCTCTGTTTCATAGTTTCTTGCTTCTGAACGGATACGCTCTGCTCCTGCAGACTCTGGTAGATCTACGAAGATCTCCGCTCCATTCTCATCTCTTCTGTGGAAGTGTTGGTAAGAGTATCCCGCCATCACATCAAATCGAGACTCTCCAAACTCACGAGCATATTGCATATAGAAATCCAATAGCTTATTGGTTTTCACCTGATTGTATGCTTTATACGTACCACTACCCATTTCAGCAATTACATTATCATAGCTTGCTCTCTTATCAACCTGCACTTCTCCATTAGAAGTCGAGCGGTCCAAACCAACATTCAGGTTAGCTTTCAGTTCTGGCAGGAAGTGGAATTTATAATCCAACTGCACATTACCAATCAAACGTCCTACTGTCGAACGGTCATCATGATACTCCAACTGCGCCAATGGGTTTCTAGGAGCCAATACATTTCCCCAGTTAAAGAATACCTCTTCTCCATCTTGCTCCATCATAATCGGTTGTGTTGGGTCCATTGCCAACGCACTACCAATTGCTCCCTGATTCGCAAACTTGTTGTTCAAGTGTGCATACTTAATCGACGTATTGACCTTCAAGCGCTCATTTAATAATGTCGGTGTCAGGTTCAACGCTAAAGTAGTTCTTTCCACCTGATCACCTTTCAATACCCCGTTATTATTGCTATATCCCACAGACGTTCTGAATGGTACTGCATCTGCAATACTACCCGCTACAGAAACATTGTGATCTGTACTTACTGCGGTTCTGTAGATTTGGCTTTGCCAATCCGTGTTCGCATCACCCATTAGGCCCAAAGCACCATTGTCAGTAATCAAGCCTTGCTCAATCGCATTGGTTAATGTATTTCTATAGGTATCTCCGTCCAATACATCTACAAATTTCGTTGGTGTAGAAACCGATACCTTACCGGCATAATCAACGGTCAATCCACCCTGACTACCTTTCTTCGTCGTAATGATAATCACACCGTTAGAGGCTCTTGAACCATAGATGGCCGTTGCCGAAGCATCTTTCAATACCGTAAAGGTCTCAATATCATTCGGGTTGATGGTATTCAACGGGTTTCTCATACCGTTTACCCCATCGTTAGCTACTGGTACACCATCAATAATGATCAATGGGTCATTGGATGCGTTCAAAGAAGACCCTCCACGGATACGGATAGTTGCTCCTGCTCCCGGTGCACCACCAGAGTTGACAATTTGTACCCCCGGCATCTTACCGTTTACCAATTCCTGAGGTGAAGTAATCGCCCCTTGGTTAAAGTCGGCTGCCGTCACCGATTGTACCGAACCCGTTAAGTCATCTTTCTTAACTGAACCGTAACCAATCACGACCACCTCTTCCAATTGATCTACATCTGGCTTTAGTTGAATCGTAAAGTTTGTCTGATTTCCTACGACTACTTCTGTAGAGATATATCCGATGTAGCTAACGGTTAGCACATCCTCTCCTTGATTTAATAATAGCTGAAAGTTTCCATCAAAGTCTGTCGCGGCTCCTTTCGTCGTTCCTTTAATTACAATGGATACCCCTGGCAAAGGTTCTCCCATTTCATCCAGCACACGGCCACTGATTGCGCCTTCTTGTGCCCATAGTTGAGCTGGTAAAAGGTATAGCATCATCAAGAAGAATATGCTATACATGGTTTGTAGTGTGGTTCTCATATATAAGATAGTTTATGATATAGATAAACAGTTAATGCTGTTCTGTTTTCAACGAAAAGTGTTTTCCGTCTTTTATTCTGATTTTTTATTTAGCTTCAAAAGGTGTCTATTGTACTATTCTTAGCCAATCAGCAATACATACGTACGGACTTCTCCCTAATATTTCAATAATCATCATTACCTGTCCAATTCTTAAAACCATCCCCACAACCACTAAAAAACTCCCATTTTGAAGAATTTTAACAACATTCAACCGATTGCATTATTTTCTAAAAAAAATATTAAAAAAGCACAACTTTCTTCAAATAGTACAATTAAATATCCATCAAAAAATACCTAAAAAAAGAGGATGCAAACAAAAAGTAGCCTAATCACACTTCTCCTGAAAAAAGTAACCACTTTACATTATAAGCGTATAAAAAGGCTAAATTAAGCCTTAAAGAAGCATTTACAGTAAAACAAAAAGAGATAGATAAAAAATGAAATATAAAATAGAATAAGGTCACAACAGTTGAAAAGTTAATGAATTTTAAGCAATCCAATTATCAGTAAGTTGAAAAAGTACAAAAATAAACACAATCGGTTTCGTGTATTTTAAGCACTTAATAAATATAGGACAAAAAAAAGACCATCAATTTACGATTGAAGGCTTCCACTATTTCTCATCATTTCTGCTCGTCTCGGGCTTGTTAATTTTCAATGATTAATTTTCAATCTTCAGTTAATGACGCACAACTAGTCTAAGAGTTCAGATTTTATCGGCTCTCCCTTATCAATAACGCACACCCACCTCATAGATAAAATCGCTCTTAGACTAATCACTATACACTAAGCTTGGTGCGTAAAAAAGCTCTAAGAGCGGTTTTATCTATTTTCGGAAATACTAAAGCACAGCCTTTCAAGAAGATAAAACCTGAACTCTTAGAGCAGGAGAAGAATAATTAAACATTCTTCATTCTTCATTCTTCATTAAAAAGAAAGAACCCTCCCAGCAAAGCCAGAAGGGTCTTTCTATCTTATATAATCAACCATCCCGGCTGAGAAAGCCGAGGGGTGTCTTTATGGCATTAACTCCATTAGTTCTTTACCAGCGTATAAGCATACGTATATGCTCCTGCACCATCGTGCTCTACTTTCAAAGTGATCGTATAGTTGCCTGCTGACACAAGAATATTTGGACCATTTGGTGTCAATACACCGTTATCATCTCCCAAGTTAACGTCCCATCCATCTGCCAAACGGAACTTGATTTGTCCGTCATTCAAGTCCATAGTCACTGAGTAAGTGCTTGTTGCTGGGTCAAATGTCATGTCGGTATCGTCATTCCAAACACCAGGAGTGGCATCACCAATTACCCCCCAAGTTACAGGCGTTACTTCGTACGCTTTAGTAGCGAAGTTCACATAGATCTTGTAGAACCCTGCTCCTGAGTAAGCTAGAGCGTCTGGGTCACCACCATCGTTTGGATCTAGGATACCATCAGCATCTCCACGCTCACCCCATTGAGAATCCCAAGCACCTTTCTTAGTAAGAATCTTGAAATATGTATCTGCTTCATGGAACAAGAAGAAGCCTTGATACTCTCCTGCTGCTCCATCGATAGGCTCCAGCACTGTTACCTCATTTGAATTGTCCCATCCTTGGAATGAACCTGCAAGATATAATCTATCAGGGAAAGCTGTAGGGTCTCCCCAAGGAGTTACCTCTACCGTTGAGATCTCTGAAGTCATTGACTCAAATCCGCTATAGTTAGCAAAAGAAGCAGTTACTCTTACTTCTACATTATTAACTTTATCCGCTTGTAAGCCCAATGTCAACAATCCTTTATTGAAGTCTTTTCTAGTGACTGTCAATGTTGTTTCCTCTGTAATCCCTAACTCTACGATTTCGGCAAAATCAGTCCCTACTTTACCCAACTCTACTTTGTAAGAAACCCCTACATTCACACCAATATTCACAGGAGACCAAGTAAGGTCCATAGCATCATTGATGGTCTCTTCTGCAAACACGTATGATCCATCAAGGCTCAATACAGGAGCTGTTCTTTCTTCTTCTGCTAGTACCGTTGGTTTCAACGCTTCTTCTGTACAAGAAGTGGCTGTCATACCGAACAAGCCCAAGGCTACTGCTAACGCAATATTATATCTATTCTTCATGGTAAATTTCTATCAAAAGGTTTTGAAAACTGGGTAAGTACAGGTGCACTGCTGTACACCTGTACCGCCCTTGTAGTTTAAAAAATCGTTAACCCAATTAGTACCCAGCGTTCTGGCTTAGGTTAGGGTTAGCGTTCAAATCACTTGGAGGGATCGGCATCAGCTCATAGTGTGCTGAAACTGAACCACCGTCAGGAAGTGAGTTTCCTTTCAATGGCCATACATATTCTCCTCCTGTAAACTTACCGAAACGAATCAAGTCCGTTCTACGGTGTGCTTCCCAGTACAACTCACGAGCACGCTCATCCAAGATGAAGTCCAAGTCCATCGATGTAACCGCAGTAACTCCCGCTCTTGCTCTTAGCTCATTCACCATATCAAGGCTAGTCGCTGAAACAGATCCGTTGATTCTGATATCCAACTCTGCTGCCATCAGGTAAGCATCTGCCAAACGGTATACTGGAACATCAGTATCAGCAAACTCTGCAGAAGCATTATCTCCTTTAGAGCCATCTCTCTTCATGTTCTTGAACTTCTCTACAGCATAACCCTCTGTGAATAGAGACTGGTCTGTAATTTCCAGGTTATGCCCCTCTGTGAACCACAGTGCACGAGCATCATCCGCATCGAATAGATTCACCAATGCCTTAGTAGTTCTGGTACCATACCAAGCACCACCACCCATAGCATCTTTGTTGGCTCCTGTAGCCGCATTGATGATAAAGGTTGTTCCTCCATATGTTCTAGAGTAATTTCCATCCTGGCTGATCGCAAAGATGATCTCGTTTGACGTATGGTTGTCTGCCAGGAAGTTAAACTCATAAGGGCTATAAGCATCTGTTCCTGCCACATCATCCGCATCCATTAGGTCGAAAGATCCGTTAGCGATTACCTCGTCTACCATTGTCTTACCTTTTTGATAGTAAGCAACATCTTCCTGACCTCTGTATACTGCGTGGTTCAAGTATAGTTTTGCCAAAGTCATTTTAGCAGCATCCTTGTTGGCTTGGCCTACGAAAGCTTCTGCTGCTGTAGGCAATGCTTCAATCGCTGCCATCAACTCAGACTCAATAAAATCGAATAACTCAGGACCTCTTTCCGACTGTCCCCAAGGCTGTGGCAACCATGCACCCACTCCTTTATCTTGCTCAATGTTTGGAACCTTGTTTCCGAACATATCCAAAGCGTGGTAGTACGCCAACGCTCTTAGGAAACGAGCCTCTCCTACTTGTCTGTCTGTATCGGCATATTCAGCGCCATAAACCGCTGCCTGACGGATAAACTCGTTAGCCAACGTCACTTGGTAAAGTGAACGATAGTAGAATGCTCTAGAGAAAGAGTTATCTGCCGTCCAGCTTACCTGGCTCAAGGTAGGAAGATCCTTATCGCCCCATCCGTTGATTGCTTCGTCAGTAGGGAACTCCTGTGCCACGAACCAAAGTCTCCAGTAAGAGCTCTCTCCTTCATCAACACCTGCAACGTCACCGCTACCTGCAGGACCAATGTTACCTGTTACGGCAAAACCTGCATAGATTTTAGAAAGTGCCTGCGCCATCGCCTCTGGGCTGTTCAACGCTTTATCTGCAGTGTTTACATCTGGGTCAATTGGCGTTACATCTAAGTCACCAACACAAGAGGTAGTTGCCATAGCTGCGATCAACATCGCAGCTCTTGACATATTTTTGATATATGATTTCATAGTGATTTCTTCAGTTTAATTAGAATGACACATTAACACCTAGCATGAATGTTCTTGGACGAGGGTAGAAGCTGTTATCGATACCGTCAAAGATTTCTGGATCGATTCCTTCATAGTCTGTTAGTACGAATACGTTGTTTACAGTACCGTAAACTCTCGCATTCACCTTGTCACCAAACAGGTTGTTGACATTGTACCCTACCATTACGTTATCCAATCTGAAGAATGATGCATCCTGTACATACAAGTCTGACATCAAGATCTCCGTGTTGAAGTTAGTCTCCAAGGCATTCGAGTGAATGTTACCCAAGAACTGACCTGATGTTTCCAGATCATTATAGTGTCCATTCAATGCGGCCATGTTGTTATACACTGCATTGCCGAAGTTTGCACGTCCTGCAGCTGAGAACTCCCAGTTTCTGTAAGCTACACGAGTATTGATACCCATAAGTGCTATTGGTGCTCTCTGGTTGAAGTGGTATTTGTCGTACTGGTTAATCACTCCATCACCGTTACGGTCTACGAACATGTTTTCGATTGGATTTCCATCGTTGTCGTATACTTGCTCATACACGAAGAATGAGTATGCTGGGTGACCTACTGTGTGGATCTGGATATTGTTACCTGTACCTCCTGCAATTCCTCCTGTCTCAACACCTAGGTAAGTATCACTCTCTACTTGCGTCAATTGTGTGATCTCGTTATTCTGAAGTGCTACGTTGAAGCCTAGATCCCAGAACAAATCACCGTTGTTGACCAATTTTGTATTGATAGACAATTCAACACCTCTTGCTTCCATTGATCCGATGTTACTCCAAACTCTGTTGTTGAAGTTAGATCCTACTGGAATATCTACGAAGTTCAAAAGGTCTGTATTTTTCTTGTAGTATGCTTCCAATGAACCTGTGATTCTATCGTCAGCAAATCCATAGTCAATACCTACGTTATAAGTAGTAGCCTCTTCCCATTTCAGGTTTTCGTTATACGCTGAAGGACGAAGAGAGTTTACATACACCAGGTTGCCGTCTTTGTCATACATCGTATAAGCTGCGTTGTTCTGGCCTAGTTCGTACTTACCAAAGTAAGCATAGTTGTCGTTGATGTCCTGCTGACCAGTTACCCCGTAACCTGCTCTAAATTTCAAGGCAGAAACTACATCTACATCAGCCAAGAAGCCTTCTCTCTTCATGTTCCAAGCGAATGCCGCTGAAGGGAATAGACCCCATCTGTTTTCTGGAGAAAATCTTGAAGAACCGTCATTTCTCAAAGTCACAGTGAACATGTAACGCTCTTTCAATGAGTAGTTTGCTCTACCGAAGAAAGATACCAAGTAGTTCTCGTACTTGTCTACGTAAGCGTTTCTTTCAGCATCTTCACCCAAGAACTCTCTACCTGTGTTATGTGTATAGAAATGCTGGTATGAGTAACCACCCATAATATCGAATCTAGACTCACCAAACTCCTTCGCATACTGTAGGTAGAAGTCCAATAGTTCGTTTGATTTCTCAGAAGTGTACTCCGATCTCAATCCTTTTCCTAATGACTCTACATTGAATTTCGCTTCAGGAGAAGTGATCACCTCGCCACTAGAGTTGATACGGTCTGTCGCTACATTCAGGTTTGCTTTCAACTCTGGAAGGAAATGGAATTTATAATCCAACTGAGCGTTGGCAATCACACGGTTTGCAGAAGATGTATTAGATAGCTGATTCAACAATGCCACCGGGTTTTGAGGTGCAATATTGATTGGAGAGCCATCAGCGTTCAACCATGCGAAGTATTCGCCATTCTCTGTGTAGATTGGTTGCGTCGGGTCCATGCTTCCTGCCGCTCCAATTGCGCCTTGGTTTGCAAAGTTGTTTCTGATGTTAGAGAACTTCACAGAAGCGTCTACTTTCAAGTGATCATCAAACAACTTAGGGTTCAAGTTCAACGTTGCCGTTGTTCTTTCCATATGGTCTGTTTTCAAGACCCCTTCGCTGTTATTGTAACCGATAGAGGCACGTACTGGCAATACATCTGCAATAGTACCTGCTACAGATACGTTGTGATCTGTACTGATCGCATTTTGATAAATTTCTTTTTGCCAATCTGTGTTAGCATCTCCTGCAAGGTCTGCTACTGAAGGCTTTTGCGCTGCCAATACTTCTCTATATTGGTCTGCTTTCAAAACATCTACAAATTTAGTAGGTGTAGATACAGATACATTACCTGCATAGTTTACTTGCAAACCTCCTTTGCTACCTTTCTTAGTCGTAATGATAATTACACCATTGGATGCTCTAGAACCATAAATAGCTGTTGCAGAAGCATCTTTCAATACCGTAAAAGTCTCAATATCATTAGGGTTAATGGTATTCAATGGGTTTTTCATCCCTGCTACCCCTTCGTTGGCTACTGGTACGCCATCAATAATAATCAAAGGATCGTTGGATGCGTTCAATGAAGAACCACCACGAATACGAATGTTAGCTGCAGCTCCCGGAGAACCACCACCATTAACGATCTGTACCCCTGGCATTTTACCATTCACCAATTCCTGAGGAGAAGTGATTGCCCCTTGGTTAAAGTCTGAGGCCGTTACAGATTGAACTGAACCTGTCAGGTCATCTTTCTTTACCGAACCGTAACCAATTACGACTACTTCTTCTAGTTGATCAGCATCTGGAGCAAGTGAAATCGCTAAGTTGCTTTGGTTTCCTACTACCACCTCTTGAGAAGTATATCCAATGTAGCTAATTGTTAACACATCTTCTCCTTCATTCAATAGTAGCTGGAAATTTCCATCAAAGTCTGTCGCCACACCTTTTGTTGTTCCCTTCACAATTACAGATACCCCTGGAAGTGGAGACCCTGTCTCATCAAGGACGGTACCACTGACCGCTTTTTCCTGTGCCCAAGTTTGAGCTGGCAGAATGTACAGCAGCATCATAAAAAGTAAGCTGTACAAGTTTTGTAGTCTGATTGTCATATATAAGATAGTTTACAAAAATAGATAAACAGTTAATTGCTTGCTTGTTGTTGATAAAAGGTATTGAATACGTTCAATCTTCATTTTAAAAGTCAAAAGAAGAGGTATTTTTTGTACTATTCCTAGCCCCTCAACAGCACATAGGTACGGAGTTCATTTTAATTAACCAATAGTAATTGTCGCTCATACAATTATAAACAACCCTTAATAAAAGCGTATTCCGTACCCTTTTCAGGCTCTTTAACACATTTCAACCGATTGCATAGCCGTTTCGACCTTTTTTGAATATTTTTAACTTTCTTAGAATAATACAATTATTTTTTTAAGAAATAAATGTAAACAAGCTAGAATAGGTTAAATATTACAAAAGATCTCCCTCTCCAAATTCTCCCAATTTTCAGGGATTAAATACTCAAAAAAGGACCTAAAAACGCTTTATTTTCATAAGAAAGCCGCCTACAATGATAAATTAGAAATAATGACGCCTATCACTATAAAAAAGTATGTTTAATTAATGTTTGTAAATAAAAAAATCGTCAAATAGGAATAATACAACACATTGCACAACCGGTTTCGTGATTATATTACACTTTATACATAAAACATCACCAAAACCTATTAAAACAATAAGGAGCACAACCCTTATAGTCATACTCCTCTTTTGTAAAAGTGTAAAAAATCTCCTTTATATATTTCAATATTACAAAACATAATTATTCCAAGTTCACCTAGAGAACTTTTATCAGTAAAAAATGGTGATAACGCTCACCAATGGCGTTTTTTAGCACTGATTGAGGTATCATCAAGTATACACTTAAAAATCAAACAACTGATAATCAAAATATTGGAGATCATCATAAAATATGAGCAGTTTTTAATTTTCAATGATTAATTTTCAATTTTCAATAATCGCATATTCATGGCTGTGAAAAGGCCTCCACTAGTCTAAGAGTTCAGGTTTTGTCGGTTACTACCCTACGAATAAGACATTGCATTCACACAGACAGAATCGCTCTTAGACTAATCACTCCCCACTAAGTTTTGTGCATAAAAAAGCTCTAAGAGTGGTTTTATCTATTTTCAGTAGTGCTAGCGCTTTACTTTGCAAGAAGATAAAACCTGAACTCTTAGAGCAGGAGAGCCTTTTAGATGATTCATTTTATTAAAAATTGAAAATTGATCATTGAAAATTAATCCACCTCACTAGTCTAAGAGTTCAGATTTTGTCGGTTACTACCCTACGAATAAGACATTGCATTCACACAGACAGAATCGCTCTTAGACTAATCACCCCCCACTAAGTTTTGTGCATAAAAAAGCTCTAAGAGTGGTTTTATCTATTTTCAGTAGTGCTAGCGCTTTACTTTGCAAGAAGATAAAACCTGAACTCTTAGAGCTGGAGATTGATAATGATAAAAAGAAAGAACCCTTCCGACAAAGTCAGAAGGGTCTTCCTATCTTATATAATCAACCATCCCGGCTTGAGAGGGCCGGGGGGTATCTTTGTGGCCTGTATCAATTAGTTCTTCACTAATGTGTAAGAATAGCTATATGCTCCAGCACCGTCATGCTCTACTTTCAACGTGATTGTATAGTTGCCAGCAGATACTAAAATATTTGGACCGTTCGGAGTCAATACACCGTTATCGTCACCCAAGTTAACATCCCATCCATCAGCTAAACGGAACTTGATTTGTCCGTCATTCAAGTCCATTGTCACAGAGTAAGTACCTGTAGCAGGGTCATAAGTCATATCGGTATCATCATTCCATACACCTGGAGTTGCATCACCAATCACACCCCAAGTTACAGGAGTTACCGAATACTCTTTTGTAGCGAAGTTCACATAGATCTTGTAGAAACCAGCACCAGTGTAGTACAATGCATCAGGATCAGATCCATCGTTTGGATCTAGGATACCATCAGCACCACCTCTTTCACCCCACTGAGAATCCCAAGCACCTTTCTTCGTCAAGATCTTGAACCAAGTCTCTGCTTCGTGGAATAAATAGAACCCTTGGTATTCTCCAACACCGATAGAGTTTAATACTGTTACATCGTTAGCATTGTTCCATCCCTGGAATGAACCAGCAAGATAAAGAAGATCAGGAAACGCTGTAGGGTCAGCCCAAGGTGTTACTTCAACTGTTGCTGCTGTTGAGCTCATTGGCTCAAAGCCACTGTAGTTAGCGAAAGAAGCTACTACTCTAACTTCTACATTATCTACTTTATTAGCCTGCAGCCCTAGTGTTAGCAAACCTTTGTTGAAGTCCTTTCTAGCTACCGAAAGGGCAGTTTCTTCTGTGATTCCAAGCTCTACTACCTCAGCAAAGTCAGCACCTGCTTTACCCATTTCCACTTTGTAGGATACCCCTACGTTCACACCGATATTTACGGGTGCCCAAGTGATTTCCATTTCTTCATTAATCGTTTCTTCTACGAATACATATGATCCGTCAAGACTTACGACTGGAGCTGTTCTTTCTTCTTCAGCTAGAACAGTTGGCTTCAACGCCTCTTCTGTACAAGAAGTGGCTGTCATACCGAACAAGCCCAAGGCTACTGCCAATGCAATATTATATCTATTTTTCATGGTATAATTTCAATCAAAAGGTTTAAAAATTGAGTGAGTGGTCGATACAGTATACTATACCGACCCTACTCTTCATTTTTAAATAATCATCACCTGATTAGTACCCAGCGTTCTGGCTTAGGTTAGGGTTAGCGTTCAAGTCACTTGGAGGGATCGGCATCAACTCATAGTGTGCTGAAATTGAACCACCATCAGGAAGTGAGTTTCCTTTCAATGGCCATACATAGTCTCCTCCTGTGAACTTACCGAAACGAATCAAGTCCGTTCTACGGTGTGCTTCCCAGTACAACTCACGAGCACGCTCATCCAAGATGAAGTCCAAGTCGATCGATGTTACTGCGCCAACTCCCGCTCTTGTTCTTAGCTCATTCACCATGTCAAGGCTAGTCGCTGAAACAGATCCGTTGATTCTGATATCCAACTCTGCTGCCATCAGGTAAGCATCTGCCAGACGGTATACTGGAACATCAGTATCTACAAATTCTGAAGAAGCATTATCTCCTTTAGAGCCATCTCTCTTCATATTCTTGAACTTAGTCACTGCATACCCTTCAGTAAACAAAGATTGGTCAGTGATCTCCAAGTTATGACCGTCAGTGAACCACAATGCACGAGCATCATCTGCCTCAAACAAGTTTACTAATGCCTTAGTAGTTCTGGTACCATACCAAGCACCACCACCCATATTGTCTTTGTTGGCTCCTGTAGCCGCATTGACGATAAAGGTTGTTCCTCCATATGTTCTAGAGTAGTTACCATCCTGGCTGATCGCGAAGATGATCTCGTTTGACGTATGGTTGTCTGCCAGGAAGTTAAACTCATAAGGGCTATAAGCATCTGTTCCTGCCACATCATCCGCATCCATTAGGTCGAAAGATCCGTTAGCGATTACCTCGTCTACCATTGTCTTACCTTTTTGATAGTAAGCAACATCTTCCTGACCTCTGTATACTGCGTGGTTCAAGTATAGTTTTGCCAAAGTCATTTTAGCAGCATCCTTGTTAGCTTGTCCTACGAAAGCTTCCGCTGCTGCAGGCAATACCTCAATCGCTGCCATCAACTCAGACTCAATAAAGTCGAATAACTCAGGACCTCTTTCCGACTGTCCCCAAGGCTGTGGCAACCATGCACCTACTCCTTTGTCTTCCTCAATGTTTGGAAGCTTATTTCCGAACATATCCAAAGCGTGGTAGTATGCCAATGCTCTTAGGAAACGAGCCTCTCCTACTTGTCTGTCTGTATCAGCATACTCAGTACCGTATGCTGCTGCCTGACGGATGAACTCATTTGCCAACGTCACTTGGTAAAGTGAACGATAGTAGAATGCTCTAGTGAAAGAGTTATCTGCCGTCCAGCTTACCTGGCTCAATGTAGGAAGGTCCTTATCGCCCCATCCGTTTACAGCTTCGTCTGTAGGGAACTCCTGTGCCACGAACCAAAGTCTCCAGTAAGAGCTCTCTCCTTCGTCAACACCTGCAACGTCACCGCTACCTGCAGGACCTACGTTACCTGTTACGGCAAAACCTGCATATACTTTTGAAAGTGCCTGTGCCATCGCCTCAGGACTGTTCAGCGCTTTATCTACTGTGTTTACATCTGGATCAATTGGCGTTACATCCAAGTCACCAACACATGAAGTAGTTGCCATAGCTGCGATCAACATCGCAGCTCTTGACATATTTTTGATATATGATTTCATATTGATTTCTTCAGTTTAATTAGAATGACACATTAACACCTAGCATGAATGTTCTTGGACGAGGATAGAAGCTGTTGTCGATACCACCAAAGATCTCTGGATCAATTCCCTCGTAGTTAGAGATTACGAATGCGTTGTTTACAGTACCGTAAACTCTTGCATTGATGCTGTCTCCGAACAAGCTCTTTACGTTGTAACCAACCATGATGTTATCCATTCTGAAGAATGAAGCATCCTGTACATAGTAGTCAGACAAAAGAATCTCTGTGTTGAAGTTTGTCTCCAAAGCGTTTGCGTTGATGTTACCCAAGAACTGACCTGATGTTTCAAAGTCATTGTAGTGTCCATTCAATGCTGCCATGTTGTTATACACTGCATTGCCGAAGTTTGCACGGCCTGAAGCTGAGAACTCCCAGTTTTTATAAGAAACACTTGTGTTGATACCCATCAACACTTGTGGTGCCGATTGGTTGAAGTGGTATTTGTCAAAATCATTGATCTTACCATCCTCGTTGCGGTCAACAAACATGTTCTCAATTGGGTTACCCTCATTGTCATATACTTGCTCATACACGAAGAATGAGTATGCTGGGTGACCTACTGTGTGGATTTGAACTCTGTTACCTGTACCTCCTGCGATGTCACCTGTTTCAACACCTAGGTAAGTTTCGCTCTCCACTTGTGTCAATTGTGTAATCTGATTGTCCTGTACTGCTACGTTGAAACCTAGGTCCCAGAACAAGTCACCATTATTTACCAGTTTAGTATTGATAGAGAATTCAACACCTCTCGCTTCCATAGAACCGATATTACTGATTACTCTGTTGTTGAAGTTAGATCCTACTGGAATATCTACCGTGTTCAATAGATCTGTGTTTTGCTTGTAATAAGCCTCCAATGAACCTGTAATTCTGTCATCGTAGAAACCATAATCGATACCTACGTTGTAAGTAGTCGCCTCTTCCCATTTAAGGTCCTTGTTATAAGCCTCTGGACGAAGTGACAAGTAAGGAACATTTCTACCCGTATTAGGATCAACCATTGGTGTCATGATCTGGCCTGTAGCTGGATCAACGAATGTATAAGTTGCAAACTCATTACCTCTTGTGTACTTACCGAAGTAAGGGTAGTTATCGAAGATATCCTGCTGACCAGTCACCCCGTAACCTGCACGGAATTTCAGTGCTGAAATTGTCTCAGAACCCGCTAGGAAACCTTCTTTCTTAATGTTCCATGCCAAAGCTGCTGAAGGGAATAGACCCCATCTGTTTTCTGGAGCAAATCTTGAAGAACCGTCATTTCTCAAGGTTACTGTTACCATGTAACGATCTTTCAAAGAGTAGTTTGCTCTACCGAAGAATGATACCAGGTAATTCTCATATCTGTCTACATAAACACCTCTTTCTGCTTCGTCACCCAAGAACTCTCTACCTGTGTTCTCTGTGTAGAAGTGCTGGTAAGAGTAACCACCCATGATATCGAATCTAGACTCACCAAACTCCTTAGCATACTGCAGGTAGAAGTCTAATAGATCATTTGATTTCTCAGAAGTATACTCTGTTCTCAAACCTTTACCCAAAGACTCTACGTTGAACATTGCCTCTGGAGATGTTACTGTCTCACCTTCAGACATGATACGGTCTGTCGCTACATTCAAGTTTGCTCTTAATTCAGGAAGGAAATGGAATTTATAATCCAACTGAGCGTTTGCAATCACACGATTTCCTGCTGAAACATCCGTTCTCTGGTTCAACAATGCTACTGGGTTTGCAGGCGCAATATTGATTGGAGATCCGTCTGGGTTAGTCCATGAGAAGTACTCGCCATTCTCATTTTTGATAGGCTGCGTAGGGTCCATTGCAGCGGCTGCTCCAATAGCTCCTTGGTTTGCGAATGTATTTTGAATGTTGGAGAACTTCACGGAAGCATCCACTTTCAAGTGATCATCAAACAACTTAGGGTTCAAGTTCAACGTTGCTGTTGTTCTCTGCAAGTTATCTCCTCTCAACACCCCTTCACTGTTGTTATATCCGATAGAAGCACGTACAGGCAATACGTCTGCAATGTTTCCTGCAACGGATACGTTGTGATCAGTGCTAATTGCATTTTGATAGATTTCTTCTTGCCAGTTAGTGCTAGCATCACCCATCAAGCCTTCTACTGCTGGCTTCTGTGCAACCAACACTTCTCTATACTTGTCTGCATCAAGAACATCTACAAATTGTGTAGGAGTAGATACGGATACATTACCAGCATAGTTGATCTGAAGACCACCTTTACTACCTTTCTTAGTAGTGATAATGATTACACCAGCAGATGCTCTAGAACCGTAAATTGCCGTAGCAGAAGCATCCTTCAATACCGTAAATGTTTCGATATCGTTCGGGTTGATCGTGTTCAATGGGTTTCTCATACCAGCAACACCTTCATTGGATACTGGCACACCATCGATAATGATCAAAGGATCGTTAGATGCGCTCAACGAAGAACCACCACGGATACGGATTGTTGCCGCAGCTCCTGGAGAACCACCACCATTTACAATCTGTACACCTGGCATCTTACCATTCACCAATTCTTGAGGTGAAGTGATCGCCCCTTGGTTAAAGTCTGCAGCAGTTACCGACTGTACTGAACCAGTCAAGTCATCTTTCTTTACAGAACCGTAACCGATCACGACAACTTCTTCCAGTTGATCCGCATCCGGTGAAAGACTGATTGACAAACTTGTTTGATTTCCTACGGTGATGTCTTTAGAAGTATAACCAATGTAGCTAATGGTCAAAACATCTTCCCCGTTGTTAAGTAGCAATTGGAAGCGACCGTCAAAGTCCGTTGCAGCTCCTTTTGTCGTTCCTTTTACAACTACAGATACTCCTGGTAGAGGAGATCCTGTCTCGTCAAGAACAGTACCGCTTACTGCTCTTTCCTGCGCCCATGAGTGAGCTGGCAGAATGTACAGCATCATAGCAAAAAGTAAGCTGTACAGGTTGTGTAGTTTGATTCTCATATATAAGATAGTTTACAAAAATAGATAAACAGTTAAATACTTATAGCAATAGATAAAAGGTACTATACCGTGATTTCTCACGTTTTTTAAGTCTCAAAAATATTATCCTCAAATAGTATTTTTTTGCACTTGTTTTAGCCTTTCAACAGTACATATGTACACACTTTCATTTAATATAACAATATGAATTGTCGCTTGTACAATTATATAACCCACACTTCATTAATCGTACTTTAGACATTTTTAGGTCTTTTAACACATTTCAACCGATTGCATAGAATTAACAAACAAATACAAACATTTGTAAATATTCTTTAAATAGTACAATTATTTTTTTAATTGATTTTTGTAAAAAGGTCAATTAAACTCTTGAAAAAGATCCTTCCCTAACTCACTGATTCCCTAAAAAGACTCCTTATTTTCAGGGATAAAAAAACGCATTAAGTGCATAACAAACTCTTATAAAAGTAAACCATAAAGCAAACTGCTTAAAAAGCTCATTTCAGAAGTCAACAACACGATAAAATACATAAATAATGAATCACCATTCATTTAAATCAGAAAAATACAATCACTATCGAAACCGGTTTCGTGGCGATTAAACACTTTTAAAAATACAACCCTAAATATAACACTGATCACACAGCTACCTAATCTATAAGCTCACACAAGCCTCCTCTTTAAAGTGTCTATTTTTCACTTTATATATTTCAAATTTGCATACTCTAAGTAAGACTAGGCTATTTACAACCATTAACATCACTATTATCTATTGATTTTTATCACTTTTTATAGATGTTAAACACATGTCCATCGAACACCACTACCTTCTGACATATAAAAAAAGAGCCGCCCTGAAGTTCTACTTCAAGACAGCTCTTTTTTATATTCCTATGATTAAGA
This sequence comes from Algivirga pacifica, assembly GCF_039543525.1. NCBI lineage: Bacteria > Pseudomonadati > Bacteroidota > Cytophagia > Cytophagales > Flammeovirgaceae > Algivirga > Algivirga pacifica. Next base: position 35,706 of record NZ_BAABJX010000017.1, on the reverse strand, counting down.
TTGTCGACTATTATCCCATCATTTATTGGGTTCTTTTCATTTACTTGAACAACTGTTCTGAACAATCCTTCACGGAAGCATCCAGCGCATCTAACCATCCTTTATTAATGTTACCATAAGGTAATGCTCCTTCAAAACTCCATCCCATAAAAATGATTTTTCCTTTTCCATATGGAATCACAGCGACAGTGGTATTGCCGTACTTACCATAGACATGCGTACTATTTGCTGGCAATGTCAGTGTTTCTATTGCATAGGTTCCTTTATTGTGTATCACAGCATCAGGCGCATAAGATAGATGTGACCCTCCTTCTCGAATAAAGTCAGGGTGTTTAAAGCTACAAATCCCTCCCAATTCTTGTAAGTTCAATGATAGATCAAAAGTGTAATTCAGAAGCTGTTGCTGAGCCCCAATCACCACTAAGGTTTTCCCCTCATTTACAAAATCACGTACCGCCGCCAAAGACTTCTGGGTAAATACAGGTTGCTCTCCCTCACTAAAAGGCAGCACCAAAATGTCTTTTCCCTCAATCGCTCGCCTTACCTCTGTGTAAGTTTCTCCCGAAAAGTTATTGATATGATATCCTTTTTTCTCTAAAAGTTTTAATGTACTACTTACCTCCGAGCTCTCCTGCTTGATATTATACAATGAGATTTCTTGTGCATTGAGATAGGTGGCTGCCAGGTATAGCACAAAGCAGAATAGCAACCGCTTGGTTAACATTTTTTTCATAGTTCAGATCAGTAAATAGGTTAATCGAGTTATTAATAAGTTCATCAATGGGTTGAGAAATTGTTTGGAATCCCGAAAGATGTGATTCCAAACAAGCTCTGAATCACAGATTACATTTTCTGCTTTTCTTAACTCTAACATAGCTAAATAACACCGTGCAAATCAAATCCCTTCACAAATATTACATGAGGAAAAAAGAGGTAATAGACCAAAATATGAATCATCCCATATTAACAAATGGCTTAGCTTTCTGAGAATTCATCACTTTACAGCTATCTCAAAAGTCCTTTATGAGCTTCTTCATTTTTTCCTTGATGAAAAAACGAAGCAAAAAAATCAAGGCTTTGAAGAATTTGCCTAATTTCTAATCGCAAAAGCTAAAAATTCCAAACTCGCTGCGCTCAAACAATGGAATTTTCTTAACGCTTTTACGATTAAAAATTTTAACGGCAATTCTTCAAGGCCACTTTTAGATATATAAAGGCACTTTTTAAAGAAAAAAATATGAGCCACCCCTTAAATGTTAATATGGGATGACTCATCTTTAAAGATCTATCTATTTAAATGGTGAAGTAATTAGGCTATTTAGATGGCGGAGTAGTTGGACGCACTTCCACTTTACTAGGTAACGTACGAGGATGCATATGAAGCAAATCCATCACCATCTGCCCAATATCTTCCGGCTGAATTTTCCAGGCGTCGGCTTCACTTGGCGTATGATTATTGAAATAAGTACTCACTGATCCTGGCATAATGGTCGTTACTTTTACACCATACTGACGCAAATCCAACATGATTGCCTGCGTAAAGCCTACCAATCCGAACTTGGATGCATTATACGCTGCTCCGGAAGCAAAAAAGTTGGTACCGGCCAAACTAGCAATTGTAATAATATAGCCTTGGGCCTTCTTAATCGGCTCCAGAGATGCCTTGACCGTATTGAATACGCCGGTAAGGTTCGTGTCAATTGTAGCATTCCACTGTTCTGCAGACAACTCATCAATAGGTGCAAAATACCCTACTCCTGCATTAGCTATCACTACATCTAATGAGCCCCAGTCCGATACAATTTCATTGACGACAGTCTCTTGCCCTGCCAAGTCTGTAACATCGACTTGAAAGGTCTTTACTTCTCCTATTTTTTCAAGTTTTGCTTTGGCATCTGCCAAATCCTCTGTATCGCGGCCAGTAATAGCGACTTTCATACCTTGCTGTAACATTGCTTCCGCCACACCTAGTCCGATTCCTTTGTTGCCTCCTGTAATCAGGGCTGTTTTTCCTTGTAGTTTTTCCATTGGTTCTGTTTTAAAATAAACAATCAGTGTTTGTTCATGATGTTTAGTTGAATTGTTGAGTACCTTATACGGAATCAACAACTAAACATTATGAACGAGCGAAGCTCAACTAAACATTATGAACATGATTATTTAAGTTAAACAAGTCAATAGGTATCCTGTTCAAAAACATAAAAAAAGCTTGAAGAAATTTCTCTCTTCAAGCTTAACCACTATAGCACCGCTCTATTGATCATTCAAAATTATCAAAAAGCATATACCAGGTCTAGTGTTGCTCCCATATTAAGGTGTTTGGTGTGGATATCTACTCCTGGAGATACGGTGACGCCTGTACTCCAATGCTCCGATAAGGTATAGGCCAGGCCAGATTGTGCAATAATAGAGGTATGTACCTCACCATCATGCCCCTCTGTTCCATCTTCCATCCCCACTGTACCGCCAAAGCCTACAAAAGTACCAAATGGGCTATTTCTAAAAGGCAGTTCACGTACTAGGCAACCTGCAAAATGTTTTCCGGTATCTTCTACTGACATCTGTACTTTCATTTCTGGAGCAAAATAGACAGAACCAGTAAACTCAAAGTGCATTGCTGAGTTATAGGATACTTCCAGTTCAAAATGGTGGGATTCGTGTTTTTCTTTTGGGATATGTAGGTCACTCCATTGCTGTGCCCATAAAGGTATTGTGGCCAACATACTCAAAAGCGTGAGAGTGTACTTCTTCATAGCTCTTAAAAGTTTGTTGTTGTGTTACATTACACAAAGGTAAGGTAGACTGATTTCATTACTTTTTAAGAGGTGTTAATCACCGTCAGTTGACAATAGATTTCATCTTTATTAACACGGAGTTATCCATATTTAAGAATTCTTTGTAATTTCCCTCTATAAAATTTTTATCCCGAAAAGAAATCTCACCATCAATAGCTAAAACGCATATGCTTGATAAAGTATATTTCTGGACTTTTTTGTCATTCCTTATGCTGTCCTCTTGTCAGGACAAGCTCAATGAACTGAATAACTTCCCCGAGATGGGAAGTGTGAAATTAACCCTGGAGGAGCTTCCTTTAGAGGACAATCACTTACCTTTTCTTACTGGACATCCGGGAAATTTCTCCGTACATATTTATAATACAGAGCACCTGAATGATGAAGAAGCATCCCCTCTCATCACCTATAGTCAATATGACAGCATACCGCTGAATGTTTTACTTCCTGCGGGAACCTATACTGCCCAGGTACATTCTCAGAATACTTCAGAGGCTTATTTTGACACGTTATTTTATTACTATGGAGAAAATACCTTCACGATAGAAGGAGGAACTTCCCAAGAACTCTCCATTCCTTACCAGCTAAGTAATAGTAGTATTGCGCTGACTTTCGGTGAGAATGTCAGTTCTATTTTTGATAGCTATTTTGCCATATACTCCACTGATCAGAAGCAATTGGAAATTTCTTCCAATGAAACTCGAAAAGGGTATTTTGGACCTTCAAATGTCGCAATCAATATATCTTTAGTAAAAAACGACAACCCGTTTACCCTCAAAAAGGTCATTGAACTAGATCCTAAAGAAGCTATTGAACTACAAGTTGACCTGATTAAGGAAGATGGACAGTATTGGCTTTCTTTGGATGATACCTCTACTGAAGAAGCTTTTGAGCGTAAATCCATTAAATCTATTTCTTGGTATAGCCATACCCTGGAGGAAGTCAATGCATCTACGCACGGCGAACAACTCATTGAGCTATCTACAGGTGGATATGTTGCCATGGCTGAAAATAATGCAAAGACTAACTCTTACTTAGTTAGCTACAATGATTTTGGTGTTGTAATATGGGAGCATACAATCAGTAATTTCACTGGAAGCATGACAGAAATTGATGAAAAGCTAGTCGTAATAGGAAACTACATCAATGACGAAACTCCTGTCGCTATTACTTTTGATCACGATGGAACAATCACTAAAGAGGAAAGCATACCTCTCAACGGTTATGTACGGGCAATTCATAAATTAGAGGATAGCCCTTTAAAGCTTCTTCTGACAGATACTCCAGGAGAACAAATGAAATCACTACGATTCATTTCATTAGATGATACATTTAACGTATTGAATGACCTCCCGCTTATAGAAAATGAATTTGCGACAAGTTACTATTGGGGTAATTACCTTATCGATGCTGCCACTCAAGAGGAAACTGTAGTTTGTTTTCAAGATCAACTTTTCCGCATATCTGCTACTGCTGTGACAAAGCATACATTGGAGCACCTGACTTATGCGACAGACATGATGACGAATATACAAGGGGAAGTAGTTATTTCAGGAGAGAACACTCAAGAAGGCAACAGTATACTCAGTAAACTAAATGAAAGGAATGAGACCTTGTGGAGCAGCAATCCATCAAGTACTGGTGACATCATAGCCTTTACACATAACTCCAAAGATCACTATGTAACCTGTATAGAAAGTCACAATTACTTTACTACTTATTTTGTCACGGTCAATGAACAAGGAGTTGTAGAAGAAACTACTTACTTGACGGACAGGTTTACTACTCCTGGAGATATTCTATCGTCTTCTGACAACCTAGGGTATATTGTTACAGGTGGGAATATTAATGTCACTAATACCTCTTCTCTTTTTGTTGCTAAGCTGAACCAAAGTAGGCAACTGGACATTGAGTAATCTATTTTAATTTTCAATGATTAATTTTCAATTTTCATTCACTCATTAAAAATTGAAAATTAATCATTGAAAATTAAAAACTAATCATTATTCAAGATACGCTTCACCCTAAGGAATCTACCAAGGTTATAAGCATCATAATGTGTATCCTCTTTATCAAAGCTGCTAATATGCACGTTCCCTTGAGAGTGAATAAACTGCTGATCTCCAATCCACATCCCTACGTGAACTACCTTTTCCTTTCCTTCTTTGGTTCTTCTACCGAAGAACAATAGATCTCCTACTTCCAGGTTCTTAAAGTTCCCTACAGTATCTACTGCGATTCCTTCATGCACTTGTAAAGAAGCATCACGAGGAAGTTGCATTCCATTCATGGCATATACTTGTCCGGTAAAGCCACTACAGTCAACGCCTTTATAAGAATTTCCACCCCAGCAATATGGCACTCCCATAAAGCTATAGGCTGTTTTCAATAAGTTATCTGTCGTTAGGTTTCTAGATTTTTGCCACTCCGAAAGCTTGGACGCCTCTGATCGCTTAACCAATCCTGTACGGCCATCCGGATAGGCAACCACGAATCCTTCAGCTGTTTCTTTCAACAACGGCAACTGATTCCCATAAACCAAATCAGAAGCCAGTGCATTTTTCATTGGAAATTTCTCATTGGGAATTGCCTGAGCCGTTCCAACTTTTTCTGTATAAATAATACGGTCTGCCTTGTTCCAAGCTTCATATTCCTCAGGAGTCATAGTCTGTACTGTAGTGGTATTGGCCCACCCCAAATAGTCGTCTGAGGTTTGTACTAAATACCAATCTCTCTTCTTATCCAGAATCTTCAATGATTCTCCCAATAGTCCCTGCTTGGCCATTCCAGCAGAATACGCTGGTCTTACCCTAAAGTTAATCACGGAGCTATTTACAACTCCATAGATCTTATCTCCCAACTCTGCTGCAGGCAGCAAGCGTAGACTATCCACAATCTCTTTATTCCACTGCTCCATTTCCTGAAGTAGTGCTTTGTGGGCTTCTGGTTTATTGGTTTCTCCTTTGAGGATTAACTTATTGCCTTCTACATGAGCTTCTGCTTTCAGTACGGCCAAACGGCTATCCGGAGCATATTGCTGCTTTACTTCTGAGAATAGGGTATTAAACTCTTCTTGTACTTGTTGCTGAGGGTTCTCGCATGAAGCGATTCCCATGGCTGCTATTGCAGCGAGTATCCATTTTTTCATATTTATATTATTTTTCACAGGGCGATGCCCTGTGCTATTTAAGCTATTCCTTATGCTATTTGGACGATACCCTGTGCTATTTGAGCACGTCCTTACGAATTTTTCAAATTAACGCCATTACCATTTTCGGTGGCAAACTGTACATGGCCATTTACCAATTGAACGCCTATCGCAGGGTCTTCCTTTAGTAACATCGCTCCATCCATATCTACGTAATCCAATAAAGGCAATAGTTGTGCAATGGCTGAAATTCCCACCGTAGACTCTGTCATACACCCTACCATTACTTTCATTTGATTTGCTCTTGCCTTCTCAATCATCCTACGAGCTACTGTCAATCCACCACACTTGGTCAATTTGATATTGATACCATGGAAATGACCAATACATTTCTCTACATCTTCTTCCACAATACAAGACTCATCAGCGATCAATGGAAGTGCTGAGTGTTTCATTGCTTCTTTCATCCCCTCCCAGTTATCGGCTTTCATAGGTTGTTCAATGAACTCCACGCCTAGTGTCTTCATTACTCGGGCATTTTCAATAGTCTCCTCCACACTCCAGGCACAGTTAGCATCTACTCTAAAGATAGCATCCGTGTGTTTTCTCAAGGTCTTGATAATCTCAATATCTTCCGATGTTCCCAGCTTGATTTTATACAAAGGCCAAGGAACTTCTTGCATTTTGGACAGCATTTTATCTACCGTATCAATCCCTATAGTATAATTGGACATCGGCATATTGATAGCTTCCAAGCCCCACATCTTATATGTCGGCATTCCTTTCTTCTTCCCCAATAGATCATGGGCCGCTTCGTCCAGTGCACAAAGTGGAAAACTCTTGTTCCCGATCAACCCTGAAATTTTATTATAAAAGTCATCAGTCGAAGCGATCTCCACATCTGCTAGTGGTGTTTTCAAACTATTAACGGCCTCTATAATACTCTCTCTACTTACACCATAGTAAGGATTGGCTGTAGCCTCTCCATATCCCTTAAAATTACCATCTGTTAGTTCTACAATAACCGATTGTTGTACATCACGCTGGTCGTGTGCGATCTTGAATGTATGTCTCAACGGCAAGTCTACCGCATATACGTTGATTTCCATAAAAAATATTTTTGAAGTCTTCTTTGTTGAATCATTGAATCCATGACATGGTGTCTCGAATTTCACCTTCGATGCGTTGAATTGTTTATTGAAGTCAATTAACAATTCAATACTATTTAAAGTCCTACTTATTACAACGTATAAGAGTCCCAAAGAGGTATTTTGTACCCTCTACATCCACTCATACCTCTTGAGAAGGGACGCTCAAAAAATGAAAAAGGTCGTAGCGTGATTAAGATTGAAAAAATAACCGTCATACTACCTAATGGCTTTGTTGAACCGTTGAATCGTTGAATTTCACCTTTGGTGAGTTGATTCGAGTTGAATCGTTTATTGAATTCTATAAACGATTCAACTCGAATCAAGACGCCATGTAATGGATTCAACAAAGCTGTTGGGTAGTGTGACGGATAAATATTCAAACTTAATAACGCTACGACCGGTATATATTTGTACCGCCCAATATATCGTTGCACTGTTCATCGAGTTTAATCAATAGCTCAAGTCCAATCAACGATTAAACAACATCAAGAAAGAATTGCTCGGGAAATGACCAACTTCTGAATCTCGGAGGTTCCTTCACCGATGGTACATAGCTTGACATCTCGGTAATACTTTTCTACGGGATAGTCTTTCGTAAAACCATACCCTCCGAAAATCTGAACGGCTTCGTTGGCTACACGGCAAGCCACCTCTGAAGCATAGTACTTCGCCATGGCTGACTCTTTGTTCACTTTCTTTCCTTCATTCTTTAAAGTAGCGGCTTGGGCGATCAGTAAACGAGAAGCTTCTATTTCTGTTGCCATATCCGCTAGTTTAAAAGATATTCCCTGAAAAGTGGCAATCGGCTTTCCAAACTGCTGTCTTTCTTGTGCATAGGCCAATGCGGCCTCATAAGCTCCCTGGGCAATCCCCAAACTTAAAGCTGCAATGGAAATTCTTCCGCCATCCAAAATTTTCATTGCCTGAACAAATCCTTCTCCTACCTTCCCCAGTACATTAGATTCATGCACTTTACAGTCCTGAAAAATTAGTTCTGCCGTTTCTGAAGTACGCATCCCTAGTTTTTTCTCTTTCTTTCCGGAAGTAAACCCTTCTGTCCCTTTCTCAATTACAAAGGCCGTCATACCGTGCGCATCTCCTTGTGCACCTGTTCTGGCAATGACTACTGCTACATTTCCGCTAATTCCATGGGTAATGAAGTTCTTGGAGCCATTCAAAATCCAATATTCTCCTTCTTTTTTTGCGGTAGTCTTCATACGTCCAGCGTCCGAGCCGGTATTAGGTTCGGTCAACCCCCAGGCACCTATCCATTCTCCGGAGGCCAGCTTAGGCAACCAGCGTTGTTTTTGCTCTTCATTCCCAAACGACAAGATATGTCCCGTACAAAGGGAATTATGTGCCGCCATGGACAATCCTATACCCGGATCAAACTTGGCGAGTTCGGCAATGGCTCTCACATACTCATGATAGCCAAAACCACTCCCTCCATAAGCCTCCGGCACCAATACGCCCATAAGGCCTAGCTCTCCTAGCTTGTGAAAAATTTCTACCGGAAAGTGTTCTTGCTCATCCCACTCATCCCGATAAGGGGCAATATGAATCTCGCCAAAGTCACGGACGGATTGGGCTATCATTTCTTGGGTTTCTGCTTGTAGTGTTTGCATATGGTAATTCAATGGTTAGTTGTAGATGTATATGGATTTTTGTAAGGGATTTAAGACAAACCCCACGATAAAATATTAAATTTCAATTAATTCCCTATAATTCTATACCAATAATCCAACAGATAATTTTCATCTGGCCTAAAAGAAAACGGTCGCTGCTCAAAGGACAAAGTATTCGTATGTGGATCTTTGATCACCTCATAGATAAATACAAATTGCCCGTGTTCTCCTGCTCTCCAACCATTAAACTGTCCAAATCTTACGTCATTGATCTTTAATCGATTTTCCATAGGACTCTCTACGGTATAGTATCCCTTCGTTACATAGAGCAAGTTCTTAAGCTTTTCTGTACGAGGAAAATCCTCCATCAACTCATAATTTTTAGGAAAGAAATCGAATATCACTGACCTTTCTGCAGCATCCAACAAAGAATAAAAGCCTGTATAAAATCCTTCATCCGTATCAGCGATCACAGACCACAATAGGGTATTCATTGGCGTGGCCTTAACAATATAACGATCAAACTTAATCCCTTGTTTATTCATTTCCTCCTCCATGACCTGTTCAACATGCATCTGAGCCAGCAAGCCGAAAATCAAGTAAAGCGTACTTATCCCTAACCCTGCCAAATTGTAGTTTCTTCTCTTGGCAGACCCTTTGCGCCGTAAGATGGCTAGTATCAAGAAAACAGCGAATGGTATCGTATAAAAAGGGTCAATCACAAATACCGAATAAGTTGAATACCCATAACGGGTAAAAGGATACAGGAGCTGCGTCCCCCAAGTGGTGCAAGTATCCAACAAGCTATGCGTCAGAAACCCCCAGAAAAACAGCCAATACCAATCCTTGTAACGCGTATTGCTACGATACCAAGGATATACTAAACGAGCAAAAACAAAAGAGGCCAGCACGCAAAACAACAAGGAATGTGTGATACTTCGATGAAACATCAACTCTTCAACAACATCCATAAATGGCTGTGAAAGTACATCCAGGTCAGGAATTGTTCCTGCTACTGCCCCCCACAATGGCGCTTTATTTCCAATTTTACGGCCTAATACTGCTTCTCCTACGGAAGCTCCTAATACAATTTGTGTTACAGAATCCATATGCTTTTGTTGAGGCGGCTTGCGCCGCTGGTTGAGTCGCGCTGCGCGCTGTTGAGTTTCACCTTCGGTGAGTTGAGACTTATTTGCCGCTTGCTTATCGCTTATCGCTTATCGCTTATCGCTTATCGCTTATCGCTTATCGCTTATCGCTTATCGCTTATCGCTTATCGCTTATCGCTTATCGCTTATCGTTAAGTGATGATTGGCTAATCCATTTTCGTGTACTCTTGTGATGAAGAAAAAAGTAGTGATATCTGTTTATTCGCTACATCCCTCTTAGAATCATTCTATAAAGGTAATGTTTCCCTTATTTTTATAAAATGGTTCTATGGACAATGGGTCCTATTGATTCGTGAACCCTCGCCATGAGGCGAGGGCCTGTAACACATTATCAGAATAGCACTCAGCATGCAGTGCAAGCCGACTCAACTACAGCTTTAGTCCACCGGAGATCATGATCATCAGATTTTCTTCTTCCGAGAAACCTGCGGTAAAGGATAGAGCAGTGATGTTGAATGGCAAAAAGTAAAATCCTCCTCCGAATCCATGGTGGAGTTTATTGGAGCTTTCATTGTCTTGCCATACCCTACCGGCATCCCAAAAAGCAATAAACCCTCCTGGTGCTTTTAACCAGGGCCAGCGAATACGAAAAGCTTCTAGTCTGGTTTCTACATTAGAGTAAGCATAGTACCTCCCCCAGAAGCGGTCTTTTCGATAACCCCGAATCGTTTGGTTTCCCCCTACCCGATTAGACATCAAGTAGGCATAATCTCCAAAATTAGCGGCTGCTCCTCCTCTTAGGATAAAGGTAAGATGGGCAGGCATACGTAACGTATAATACAAAGCACCTTTGGCATTCCAATTAACATAGGGGTCGGGGGCTTCTTTATCCAGGGACGTATAGGCGGTGATGGCTGTTTTAAAGTAAGCTCCAAATAAGGGTAGAAAAACCCTATTGCGGGCATCTGCCTCAAACCCTAATTGTAATCCCGCATAATGATAAGAGCGATAAATCTCTTCCTCCCTATTGTTCTCCTCAGCAAATTGATTGATAAAACGATCTCCATTTCGATCTCGGTCTACATCCCCAAAATTATAGTCCAGTCCAAACCCCAACTGGGTTTGCTTCTTTTGACCAAAGACACGAGTCAATAATGCTGTCGCAATGACCTTATTCTGATTAAGTTGATAGAAGATGTCATTGACATCGCTATATTCATTTTCATTCCCCAAACCTGCAAAGGTACTCACATAAGTTGGGAAGTTAGCATCCAAACGTACGTCCACTCCAAAAGGTCCAAAAAGCTCTGTAAAGTCTCCCTGATAGATCAAACGATTCCCTGCCGTAAAAGGCGAAATCCCTCCCATCAAAAGATGCTTAGAAGAAAATGGATCCTTCCGAAAAGCATATCGGGTCGCCAGAAAACCCCCTCCCATAATTAACTTATCCACTTGGTTAAACCCTGCAAATACCAATGGAATAGTGGTATTGTATTTAAATGCTTTTCGGTCATATGCATTCACTGTGGGGTTATTACTCAATAATGATCGAGTATCTGTTCCTTTAGTAAGTTCTGTGTTCTTTTTCTCGTCATAGACCAACACTCCTCGTTTAAATAAACGACCATCATTACTATCATCAATGATCTTGTCCTTCCCTTCACCTCCTATAACCCTCACTTTTATTCCATTCTGAGAATTTCCCTTAAGTTGAAAGACATCTTCTCCTCCCAACCCATATAGGCGTACCTCTTTGGTTTCCTCCCTGGTAAATGTTCGATGATAAATGACCTTATCGGTTTTTCCGGACTTACTGATTTTTCGAACCTTCACCTCCAGGTCATTATTTCGATAACGCTGTAACTCAAACAACTCTTGCTTATCGGAGCCTACCACATCTACTTCTTTGGAAAGACTGAGATAATAGTCCTTGGCGTAGGCATGGATACGATCTCTTCTACTTTTCAGTTTACGGATCACATCCTTACCTGAATGAGCGTATACCGAATCCGGCCACTCTCCAATACTTTGCTCTATCACACTATCCGACAATAATTGCTGCAAGGTATCGGCCATATTCAACCAGTCTTGACGATCAGGCTCCTGCAAGAAACTACGGTCAAAGAAACGGGCATTGGTATTAAACCCTGCCGGCCATTTGATCACCATGGCAAAACCTTCAATCTTGGGAAGTGCCCACTTCTGAGAGGCTAAACTTGGAATAATCCCCTCGTTCACAAAAAAAGCCTGATCCCTATCCCTTGGAATAGGACGGTATAGCTTTCCCTTCTTCTCCTTAAAAGAAGCCCATCTCCATTGATCATCGTGACGATCCCAATCACCAATAATCATATCAAACAACCTATTTCGTAAGACGAACAACTGATCGACATGATTATCATTGTCCTCCTGCAGCTTCTCCAGGACCTTTCGGGTACTTTGTATTTTCTTGGAGTTCCCAAAATAATCTGCTTCACGCCAATCATCATCCGGCCGTTCCTCAAAAAGATATAACTGCCCTCCAAAATCACGACGAAACTCTCCCAAAAGAGGATCATCAGGTAAATAAAACAACTTGGGATTGGTATGATAAACTCCCGCTGCCCTTGCCATAGGAGGAAGTACAAATGCCGCATAAGGATGGGATGCCGAGATCTGATCAGTCACGACCTCTTCGGCTACTGTTTGTCTTAAAAACCCAGGAATTGCCTTATAGGGATACTTCTCAATGGAGCGCAATACATACTGTTTTCCATTGGCAGCTTGCAAACGTAACGATTTGGTCTGCATGCCCCCACCTCTCTTTACGATCTGTAATCCTCCCTTCTCTCTAGCTAGGTCAAAAACGGGCACCTTCACGGGAGTATTCCATACTTCCCTATAATTATCTCCAAAGAATTTCCGTTTAGTGGTTCCGGCCTCATATTGTGTACTGGCCAACACGGTTACCGAATCTGGGAAGTCCCTTTCCTTTCTGGGCTCTTTTTTTGGTAAAGGCAATTTCTCATATAACCTGACTGTATACACCAAACGAGGAGTTTCTCCCTCCTTCACGACGAAATAGTCCGCCCATACTTCTCCCCCTTGATACATACTCAGGGTAGCAAATCCCTTTTCGTCCAAGGCAAATACCTTCTTGACTCCTCGACGGACATAAGAAGCTTTACTTCCTGCCCCACTCACCACCTGATGCCATTTTTCTCTGGGAACATACTGCAATGCATGCTCATGTCCGGAAACATAAACGATCCGCCCATGCTTCTGAAAGCATTTTTTGAATTGCTGTATCATATACTTATACCTGAAGTTGGAGCGATCCTGAGGAGATATCCCTAGCTTTCGAGCAATAGGGTATACAGACCCAACAATGGGTAAAGGGAGATAGGCATAGGGCTTCACAACGGTCAACGGAAAGAGATGCTCTTTCCAACTGAACTTCCCCCCATGATTACCATAGGTATACAACGGATGATGTCCCGCCACAATCACCTGCTTATCCTCATGCTTATAGAGAAGGTCTTCCAACTGGGCTATCACATCCTCCTCTGTCTCTGCGCCACAAGGTTCTTCACTGCCTTTCTCCCAAGGGTGTACCATCCATTGGGTATCTATTAACAGTAAGACCAAGGAATCATTCAATACAATCTCTTCTGGTCCCGGGCATCCTTCTTTAGGGTAATAGTGTAGATTATCCATATCTAGACTACCCACGAAACGTTGCTGCTCGATAACCTGCCCCCAGCCATCCTTACGCCCTTTCTTCCAATCGTGGTTACCGGGAATCATATACACCTCTCCGACATATTCCTGAAAATTCCTCAACTGACTATCCAAAATACGCTCACCTCTTTCCCTGTCCTCATGTTCCTTCGGATATAGCCCTTTGGGATATAGATTATCTCCCAAAAACACGACCATACTATTGGTCTTGCTATTGTTGGCCATTTTTGCCAGTTGCTCAATAATCGGCAAGCCCTCCTCTTCTCCAGTATCTCCAATCAGGAATAAGGTAAATTGCTTCTTCGTTTCAGGAGGGCGATCCTGTGCATAAGTGTAATGATGGGACAAAAAAGCCCCCATACAACATAAAAAGTATAGTAGTACTATCCGTCGATAGGTTAAGAACATAGTAATTGTTTTTGAGTCATCATTGCATCTTAAAAGACAGAATATACCCTCTGCCCCACTTCCCTTCACTACTGATCAGCAGCTCACCATCCGGTAAGAAAGTAATCCCCTCTGCTTGCTCAAACAAGGCTTCATCCAGTAAATAAAGATCCTTGGGGTCTCCTTCTGCCGTACAAACTAGCAGCTTCTTTCCTTTATGAGCTAATATATAGTAGTCCCCGGTCAATGGATGTACTGCCAAATCCGAGGGAGCAAATTTATCGTCTGCGTCGGGATTCAAATCGTCAAAGCGCTTGGAATAGATGCGAAATCGTTCCTCTGGCTCTAATACTTCCTTATCAATATTCCATTGATAGACCTTTCTCACACTCTTCTTTCCTTTTTTTCCTTCCAAAGAAGGTGCACCTTTGGGGAGTATTAATAAATGCGTTTTTGCCGCATCCAAACAAAGTCCCTCAATATCATTCTTGCGGGTAAATGGAAGAATATACTGCTGACTTTCTAACCGCCCCTTCTCCAGGGAAAAACGATGTAGCTCTCCTGTACTATTGATTACAAAACACTCCTCCTCCCGTACCGCAATACCCTCATAGTCCTCTGCCCGCCCAAAGATCACTCCTTCTACGACTCTTTTTTGGTTCAAATCATACACATAGACCTCCCCCTCCTCATCCTGCACCGCCAAGATCAGTCCCCCTTTCCAGTAGGTAATCCCCGACACTTCCTTCAGGATAGGAGGTAAATCCCAACGGTTGTCCGGTAAGTTCAAATTGTACTCTACATGTTCTTTTTGATCCAAGGGCGCTGATTCCTCCCGGGAAGCCTGCCGATGCTGACAAGCCCACAGCAAGCACCCACACAATAGATATAAAACTCTCATGAATAAAAAAGATAGGAAAGAATATGTATAAACAGTACGTAAGAGTAGTGTATTCTTGGCGGGAAACATACATCGCCCCGGGCGGTGCCATTGCCCCGGGCGGCGCCCGGGGTTAGAGGTAATTCTTCCAGAATTCCTTTTATATATTTGATCTCTTCTATAATTTCAAACCGAAAATTTCATTACACGTACAATACTCATTAGGGAATATTGGCAAAAAAATTGCTATAATTCAATCAAATCACCCTGAAATTATATCTCTATTCAAATATGTATAAAATACCTCTATCTATACGGGGTAGCTACGTGGCTACTCACCACAGCAGAGCTTTTTCTCAAAAAATAAGGGCTTTTACGAATAACTATATGAAAACATCTACTGTTACCTTTTTACTGCAGAAATCTATTTTGATAGGATTACTGTTTGGAGGGAGTTTGTGCTGGGGGCAGACGACTTATACTGATGCTAACCCTACCGAGGGATATGATCATACCTTTGCAAGTATTGCTGGATCAGGTACAACTATTGCTGAAAAAATTCAAAATGGTGAATACAATGTTGTTAATGGTGACTTCACTATAAATGGAAGTACACCAGATGCCAGTTCTATTACTAATAACGGAATACTTATCGTTACTGGTAATTTTGAATTAAATAATGGCTTTTTTTTGAATCCAAACATTTTCACAAATAATGGTACTATTATCGTCTTAGGTAATTTCAGTACTGATGGTACAAATACTATATTTTCCAATGGTGGTAATGTTATTGTCTATGGCGATGCCGAACTGAACGGGAATGACTTTAATAACGACGGAGGAGAAATGGTCGTAGGAGGTGAACTTTCGGGAACTGCTCTAAACACTGGAACAGGGGAATTATACGCTGACGACGATGATAATTTCACTCAAAGAAATGATGATCTTTCTACACAAACAGGAAGTGACAAAGGAATTGATGACATTCCAGATGACCCTCTAGGCGATATTATTGATGCTGTAAATGATATCTTTGATACTTCAGGCGCCCTCCCCGTAGAAATGGCCTACTTCACCGCCTCCCGTCAAGGGGAAGGGATCGTTCTGGAGTGGTCAACCACTTCAGAAGAGAACAATGACTTCTTTGAGGTACAGCGTTCTATTGATGGAAAAAGCTATACGGTCATCGAAGATGCTATTGAAGGACGTGGAGAAGGCACTCAGAATGGGCAAGACTATCGTTTTGTGGATGCTCAAGCCCCTAAAGGACTCGTCTACTACCGCCTGAAACAAGTCGATATTGATGGGAAATTTGAGTACTATAATATGGTGGTCAATCCTGCTGCTACACAGAGGACCTTCTCGGTAGACAACTACTCTGGCAATCCACTACGAGGACAGGATATGGAGCTTCAGCTTTATAACCCTATTACGCAGCAGATCTACATGGTCTTGGTCAATACCCAAGGGCAGGTGACGTATGAGCGTCGTCTATCACTGAAAGGAGGGTATACTCGTCTGCAGATTCCTGCGGATCAGATTAGTAAAGGAATGTCGGTACTAAAGATTATTTCGGCTACGAAGCAGGAGACGATAAAATTATTGAATCCTTAGCCCCGGGCGGTGCCCGGGGCAATTGGAGTTCCGCCCGGGGGTTGGGAATACCATCGCTCGTTGATGGTGTTTAGTTGAGGCCTAGAGGCACTTCTTTGAAGTGCCTCTAGGTCTTTTTTTATCCAGGCATTGCCCGGAGCTCTGCTCCTTACTGGTCGTAGATTTAGCGGAACAAACGATGTTTGGACGGCCCCACACGAGCGAAGTGAAGCTGTTCTATAACCAGCGAAGCGCCAATAGCCCCGGGCACCGCCCGGGGCAAAAAAAAACCTGCCCCATAGGAGCAGGATTTTAATTAAGCTGAATGCATAGCCCAACCGGGCCATGACTGAATAAAAATCGTTCTATATCTTTTACGCAAAAGTCTTGTGATCACCGACCATATGGTAACGAGGATCTTCCACATCGTGTTCAATCACGGCGTGTAAGTCTTTGCTGTAATTTGCTTTTTTCAATAGGGTCTGGCACTCTTCACTTAGATGACGAAGTTTCACCGTTTTCCCTAATTTCTCGTACTTCTGCACGATGCTGATGATCGCCTCAATACCAGAGTGATCCCATACGCGAGATTCTATGAAGTCAATCTCCACACGCTCTGGGTCGTTCTTTACATCGAACTTACTGTTAAACGCAGAGATCGAACCGAAGAACAATGGTCCCCAAATCTCGTAAACTTTCGTTCCATCTTCTTTTACCTTCTTACGGGCACGGATACGCTTTGCATTTTCCCAAGCAAATACTAAGGCAGAAAGTACTACCCCTGCCAGTACCGCAATGGCCAAATCAAATACGACTGTCAATGAAGATACCAGGATCAACACCAAAGCATCGTGCATAGGAATCTTGCGAAGGACACGGAAACTTGACCATGCAAACGTACCGATCACTACCATAAACATTACTCCTACCAAAGCCGCAATTGGAATCATCTCAATATACGGGGCTGCAAACAAGATAAACATGAGCAACGTCACCGCCGCTACAATTCCTGAAACCCTCGTTCTACCTCCAGAGTTGATATTAATCATTGACTGTCCAATCATGGCACATCCACCCATACCACCGAAAAGACCGGTTACGATATTGGCTGCACCTTGCGCCATACACTCTCTGTTTGTATCACCTCTCGTTTCTGTGATCTCGTCAATCAAGTTCAAAGTCATCAACGACTCAATCAATCCAATTGCTGCCAAGATCAAGGCATAAGGGAAGATAAACTTCAAGGTAGCCCAAGTCATTGGCACTTGGCTCAATGCCTCCCACTGGAAGGTTGGCAATCCACCTTCTAATCCTTGTCCTCCTCCATCTTTAATGAAAGAACCTACGGTAGCGACCATCTCTGTATCTACTAATCCACCGAAGATGGCAATCATAGACACAACAAAAATTGCGGTCAAGGCTGCTGGAAGTTTAGTCGTCAACTTAGGCAAGAAATACATAATACCCATCGTCAACAGCACTAAACCAATCATAATATACAATTGATTTCCTTCTAAAAATACTTTTTCGCCCAAATCGTTAACCTCTGTAAACATTCCCAATTGTGACAAGAAGATCACAATCGCCAGACCATTTACAAAGCCCATCATTACGGGATGCGGAATCAGACGAACAAATTTACCCAGCTTCAACACTCCTGCCAAGATCTGTAATCCACCCATCAGGATCACCGTAGCAAACAGGTAATAAAGCCCCATATTTTCTACGGGATTGGCCATTTCCAAACCCATTTCGTTTCCTTCTTTTACCAAGGATACCATCACTACTGCCAAGGCTCCTGTCGCACCAGAAATCATCCCCGGACGTCCACCAAAAGCAGAAGTAATCAATCCAATCATAAAGGCAGCGTATAAACCTACCAATGGATCTACCCCTGCCACGAAAGCAAAAGCTACTGCCTCCGGTACCAAAGCAAGGGCCACCGTAAGACCGGATAGAATGTCGTCTTTATAGTTTGCCGACTTCTTCTTAATCAATTCGAACATATCTATTTGTCAGTTAATTTTCTTCAAAGCAACCGCAATACTACCTAATAAATCAGGGGTTTGCAATTAAGCGTATATGTTACATTTTAGATTCAATAGGATTTTTCCGGGATCAATTTTCATGTAGCCCTCTCTTGCATAACATAAAGGACGACAAGATTTGAACCCGTCCACGTTAGAAAACACTACCCTTCCTCATAAAGTCCCATGTACTCCCCTCTTAATAACATTTATTCAGCAATCATTGTACAGAGCAAACTAAACACAGGACAACTCACTGATTATATAGGACTTAATTTAGAATTATTTAAATCCATTAGAAGGGGTTCACATTCTCGAATTGTCCTAAACCTTACTTTTGTATGACTTCCACCGGTCTACCCGAGGGAATAAACTTTCTATTAGTTAACACTTTAATAAGCTCTAAATGAAAAAGGTATTTTATTTACTGTTGGCGTTGAGTATTGCAATGGTTTCTTGTACCGAAAACCACATCACTATTGTGGATGGGCAAGATCCTAACAACCCAGACAGTGCAGCAAGCGGGGTACTTACCTTTAGAAGTACAATTGGGACGAATAGTAACCAAAGAGTAGCTTCTTCTCAACTTCGCACCACTTCTACCGCTAATGTGGAAGGGGCACCTTCTATTGAAGAGGTCTTTAAAAACACAGAGGTCAATGGTACCTTGAGCATCATTCATACAGCCTCAGGGGTGAATGTCTTTAGTGCTCCGGTACGTACTTTTGATGCCATTGCCAACATTGTCACAACACTTCCTTACGGAGACTATCGAATAGAAACCACTAATTTTAATGGTTATGAAGATAGCTCGTTGGACTTTACTTTCGACAAGGACAATACCATTGCCACCTTGCGTTTTGTTCCAACAATGTCCGGTGGATTTGTTTGGTGGAATGCTACCATTGACACGGAACGTACGGTAGCAGTAAAAATGGGGGATACTGTATTCAATGAGAAAGAAGGAAACATTGGTAAAATGCTTCCAGCGGGTGAAAAAAACATTGAACTAGGTTACCTCAATGATGCCGGAGACTTTGTTGCTACTTACCTCCTTAAAGAAAACTATCCTTTTGAGGTGGCTAAAATTGTCGGTATCAATATCGATGCCCTAGAAATCATGGTGGACCCTGATGGTAAACCAAACGTAAGTGGTGATCTCGGATTTGACTATATCCTGGAGTATGAAATTGAATGGGTTGTTCTAGACTAATTCCTTTCCTTCAGATAGGTTATACCATAATAGGTGACTGTAAAATACAGTCACCTATTATGCGTCTTTTATTACAAGTATGATTGGAGCATTAATACAGAAGATGAAACGATCTTATCTCAGTATATTCTTAGTAATCGGATTACTACTCGGTTCCTGTCAGAATGAGTTGCTCATTCATCTGGACGACAGTCGCCAGAGTGAAACGGCTTGGGGAGCTATAGCTGTTCAAGGACGTATGACACTAACTCCAGAAGAAAAGGCAGCCACTTCCAACTTCCGTACGACACCTCCTGTACCGGAAGAAATCATGCGCAATGTAGAAGTCAACGGAAGCCTGTCCATCTATGATCTCAATTTCAACCTAGCCACCCAAGTCAATACAATTGCCACCTTTGGGCAACTCAGCAATCTTTCTTTACACCTCCCTCAAGGTACCTACTATGTGATGTCTTCTGGCTTTGATGGTTATCAGATGGAAGTTAAAACCTACGAGAACACAGCCCATAAAGATACATGGACGTTGACTTTCACTCCAGAGGGAGCGGCTGGGTATGTCTGGTGGAACCGAACATTTGACAGTCCTTATCGTATTGCCTTCCGAATTCATGACGTTCTATTCCTTGAAGGAGACTTGGGAAAACATATCCCTTTAGGAGAAGGAAAAATAGAAATGGGCTATATCAATAAGCATGGTAAGTTTATCCCTACCGATAAAATCAGTAACAAAAAAGTATTTGAAAAAGGTATTATCTATGCCCTGGACTTATCCTCCTTCCCTATTGTCATGGATGCCCAAGGACGACCACGATTAGAAAAGAATAAGCAACCTCGCATCATGGAATATCAACTCCCATAATCGTTGTTCTCCCAGAGATGCCGTATATTTGTGAAAACATCAACTATAAATAACACTATGTTTCTAAAATTCTTATTAGTTACCATCGTACTGATTTATATATTTTCTCGTTTCTCTGGATTTTTCTTCAAATGGTTCTTCAAGGCTTTTGGCCCTACTGTCTATGAGAAAATCCTGGAAAAGCAGAAAGCCCAGCAAGAAGCTATGAGGAGACAGCAAGCAGGCTATCAAGCCGAAGCAGTGAAAAAAGAAGGCATGACGATTATTATCCCTCAGGAAAAAAGTAAGGCCAATCAAATGCCAGAAGAAGATGGAGGGGAGTATGTGGACTATGAGGAGGTTAAATAGTGAGCAATGAGCAATGAGCAATGAGCAATGAGCAATGAGCAATGAGCAATGAGCAATGAGCAATGAGCAATGAGCAATGAGCAATGAGCAATGAGCAAAATTATTTCACCCCACTATATCCTCCCAATTTTTACTGATAGTTTTTCACTGCTCACTGTTCACTGCTCACTGCTCACTGGTATTAGCCTAAATGAAACATAATAGGAAGTACTCTTCTGCTAGTAAAAGGCTGTCCTCTGAAAGTCGCCGGCTTGAACCCTGGAGCCAATTTTCTTAAGACCCTCACAGCTTCCTTATCCAACAATGGATTCCCATGCCTATAAACATCCAACGTTCTCACCTCACCATACTTATCCACCATAAACATAAGATAGACTTTTCCCTCTACACCTTGTCGACGGGCTTCAGCAGGGTAACGTAGTTCTTTTCCCACTTGCCTGTAAAAATCCGCAAGGCTACCATTTTCTCCGTACAAGGCTTCTTTATGCAATTGCTTATATTGATAGTGATGTCCATCTTCTCCTGTACTCTCGCCTTTTATCAACTTCCCTTTTTTATAAACTTCGATATACGAACCTGAAGCAAACGCTCCACTCCACTCTCCTTGCTTTAAACCGTTTTTCAACTGACCAGACACCTTATATACGGCATCTTGTTCATATAAGAGGTCATTTGACAGCACTCCCTTTCCATTGACCACTTTTACATTCCCTAAGGAGTCAAAATAGGATACAATCATATGCTCCTGATCTTTTCGCTCGGCGAAAGGTATTTCTACCATCTCAGCCATTAAACGGCCATTAAGATGCCAAACCCGGAACTGTCCCGCAGGACGATCGTCCTGATAAAAAATTGTTTTAAGCTTTTCTCCCGTCTTATAGTACGTGGTTTCTAAACCCTGATAAGTTATCTGCCACTCTTTCACCTCCTTTACCGTTGGCATATGATCCAACACAAGAGTATCGTTATTTTTCAACTGTATACTAGCATTAACTTGCTTGAAGACTTTACCATTCATAAAAGAGGTAGTCAATAGATAGCTTCCATTTTCATTGAGCTGTACTGCTCGACGATAGTTTGCCGCTAATGAATCTTCCACAGGAAGAAAAAACTCATCCAAATAATAATGGTATTGCGCTTGAATACTTTGGAATGCACCAACATAAATAATGGCTAGTAAGAAAAAGAATCTCATTACTCAATGATTTTAAAAATAGTTAATGAATTAAATAGCGCTTGAATATAAGCATAGCCTACCGCTCTTTTATCTTTTTTTATAAAAAGAGTACCTTTTTTGCTTGAACTCCGTTATATACAGAATACTATTTATTCAAGGAATCAGAATATCCATTAACAGAATAGACTAAATCATTCATTCGATATGACAATCAGCGCAGTACAACTAATCATCGGTCTAATCGTACTTATTGCAGGAGGGGAAGCTCTAGTCAGAGGGGCATCCAATATTGCCCTCAAGCTAAAAATAACCCCTCTCGTAGTAGGACTTACCGTAGTCGCTTTTGGTACCTCAGCACCGGAGCTATTTATTAGTATGTTGGCAGCCCTTCAGGGTAGTTCCGATATGGCAATGGGCAACGTCGTAGGCTCCAATATTTGTAACCTGGCCTTGGTTTTGGGATTAACCGCACTGATTACCCCTATAAAAGTACAACGCAGTACCTTACGTTTGGACTGGCCTGTCACCATAGGTAGTTCTATCTTGCTATTCTTTATCGGGAGTTATTTTCAAGTACTGAATATGGCTACGGGGTTACTGATGGTTTCCTTATTATTTACCTATCAATTCTATATCCTTAGAAAATCACAGAAAGAACAACGAGCTTTAGCTGGAGAGGAGAATCAATCTAAAACTCCCATTAATCTACGTAGCTGGCTAATTGACGGTGTTTTTATCATCATAGGTATTGCCGCCTTGACTTTTGGTGCTGATTGGTTTGTGGGAGGAGCTCAAACTGTATTTACTGCATTAGGCGTAGACGAGCGTATCATCGGCATCGTAGTACTAGCCCTGGGCACCAGCTTACCTGAGTTAGTGACTTCTGTAGTCGCCGCTTATCGTCAAAACACTGACCTTGCGATCGGTAACCTATTAGGCTCTAATATCTTTAATGTATTATCCATACTAGGATTTACGAGTATTGTCGCTAATATTGATATCAGCCCTGAGTTACTTTCGTATGATATCCCGTGGATGTTGGGGATTACGTTACTTTTACTTCCTATGATGTTTATGGGTAAAAGTATCAATCGATTGGAGGGGATTATCTTGTTGGTGACCTATGCTTATTATACGTATACCTTAATGCCTGCTTAATTAAGAGCTTGTTTGGGACCACATCTTTTGGAATAAAATTCCTCTAATTTTGACTGAAAAAGTCCTGATTATCCCCAAATAGAACCACTATTAGGCTCAAATCAGGACTTTATCAGTCAATTTATAGAAGTTTTATTCTCAAAATCTGGATTCCAAACAAGCTCTAAGGTAAAGCCTCATACTCAGTAAATATAAAGCTGATCTAAAAAATAAACGTTATCTTTAAGGTAAGGCTAAAGTCTTACCTTATTTTTATGCGCTTGTCATTGTCGAATAAACAATGATCTTTCTACCATCTCATACAAGTCCTACACAATACACTAATGCTGATTAGCAGTATTGTCATTGTTCTATAATTAGCTATGATAGAATTACTATCGAAATACTTGCTGATCATCTTTATCAGCATGTTCAAATTTGTTATTGGCCCCGTCACGGCCTATGCTGTTGGATTGAGGTTTATGGAATCCGTTACTCTTTCAGCTCTGGGTATGATGATCACCGCTTTTATTTTGGCTTACGCTGGCAAACCTATGAGGAATAAGATCAGTAGAACTTTTTTTAGCCGAAAGAAACGAAAACTATTCTCCCGTAGAAACCGACGTTTGGTCAAGATTTGGCGTAAATACGGGATGTTTGGAGTGGCAATGCTTACTCCTTTATTATTAACTCCTCCGGGAGGTGCGATGGTAGCCGTTTCTTTTGGTGAGAAAAAAAGTCGTATTATTTTTTATATGCTCATTAGTGCTATCACATGGAGTATCTTGATCAATGTGGGTATATTTTACTTAGGTCATCACCTTCCTGAAAGTGTACAGGAATATATTCATAGCGAACGATAAGAGCTTGTTGAATCGACCATTAGGTCGATTCAACAAGCCAACTACCTTCCGTTTACTCCAAAAATACTCTTAGCCGACACCCCTAAGGCAACTACATAACACCCTACACAAATCAATAATCCATACAAGGTAGAGATCATGGAAACCTTCACTCCTCCCGCCAACATGGAAGGGGAGACATTCCCCATATTTGCGATATGTTCAAAAGCTGAATACAGGCCAATCAATTGCCCGAGCATTCCAGTAACCAATGCCAACACTCCGATAGACTTCAGCAGTCCTACTTTTTCCTTGGCTTCTTCTGTAGTCAAAATAGCTCGACCTTTCAAGATCATTACGACAAGTACTAATGCTACTATTGCCTCCAAAGTTAGGATGCTCATAAATAGTACGCCCCCCTGATAAAATAATTCGATCATGTTTTTTTTACGTTTTATATGAAATTATTTTGAGCAAAATTAGAGGGAAACTCTCCCAGCCACAATGTCAAATCCGGTACAAAACCTGTATTTTGTCGAATTATTGAACAAAATAGTCTTTTTCACCCTAATTTGTAGCATGAAAACGATTTACCACATCACTTTTTGGGTATTGACCTTTATCGGTCTTACCATCTTTTTTACACAGACTTTCCCCTCTGTAAGTACGGCCTTATTTTTTGTGGGAATGCTATTCCCTGTAGTGGTCGGTAGTTGCTACACCTTCAACTATTTTTTAGTACCCAAATATCTTTTTCAACGGTCCTTTAAAAAATTCACTCTTTACTCTTTATATCTCATCATAGTCTCTACTTATTTTGAGATGTTAGTCATCGTGCTTTCTTATGTTTTATTGAGCAATTATTCCTATGAGCAAATGAGCCCTATGGCTTCCGATGTTTTTACACTTACAATTACCTTATATTTTATCGTTTTTCTCTTCTCCTTTATCTTACTTGTTCGACAGTCTATACAACAACAGACTATCACACAATCCGTCGAAGAAAAAAACACAAATCCTACAGAGCATTTTTTGAATATTCGGTCTAATCGAAAAAATTATAGAATAACTCCAGAAGACATCATTTATGTAGAAAGCCTTTCTGACTACATCCATATACACCTCAAAGACGATAGTACCTTAAAGACACATGAAAAAATCAGTCATTTTCATAAGCAATTACCTGCCTCTTTTTTAAGAATACACCGTTCTTTTATCGTAAACCCTACCTATATCACCGCCTATAACAAAGAAACTCTTGTCCTCAAAGAACAAGAGCTTCCGATTAGTAGAACGTATAAGAAAGCGGTGATAAAAGTGTTGAATGAAGAAAAAAGGTAGGCCATGGCCTACCTTTTTTCTTCAACTAATATGAAGTAGATGCCAAAATACAATCTGCCAATTCCTTATCAATCTTCTCTAATTGTGTGTGTAAATCCTTATAAAAAGGAAATGTCTTATCATCGATCTTGCGGATACGTTGCTTCTCTAGAGAGGTCTCATAATCAGGAATCCATATAGCTCTAAATATTCTAGATCGGAAATAGGAGCTCAGACTTTTACTACCATCTATGGACCAAATCAGCTTACGGGTATTCGTATAGAGCACATAATGCTCGACCGAATGCAAGATCATATTATTGAAAAGATATTCTGCATTAATATTCAGGTTATACTTTTTCAAAGATTGTATCAATACCATTCTTGCCTTTACCAAGAAACTGTAATAGCGAAACTGCATCTTTCGCTTATCCATTGCATGCGGAAGAGGTACCTCAATAGAAGCTATAATACTATCCCTTTCGGCCATGGTATTCAGTAAATGAGTTTTAGTCGTAATGGGGCTAATCGGTGAATACAATAACCCATCATGTAAAGCCACCACAAATCGACTGGAAGGCTCCAACGGTTGCACTTGTTTTTCGGTAATCTCACGAGCAGATTTCTCTGACATGACATGCGATTGTGGGTGTGCCCAGTGGGCTATCAATTGCCCTATCAAAGCAGTCACTAACCCTATATCCTCCGTAATAGTCTTTCCCTCCCAAAGCGCCTCTACTAAACATTCCTCTTTTATGTGAAATATGACCTTTAATCCCGCTGGACAAAGATTTGCTTTAGTTGTTAGTGGTAGATCTTTTGGCGCCTGAAACGTCAAGTATTCTCCATCCTCACTTACTTCTGCCGGTATCAATAAAGAGGAATAAGCCACCAAGTCAAACAGCTGCTTTTGGGTAATTACTGGGTGCCAGTTGAAGTTTCCTGTACGAAGGAAATGTCCAAGGATTCGAAATGCTACGTCAGGCAAGGTCACCAAAAACAACTTACTCAAACGATAGACTTTCATTGGAAAATGTACTCGATTGATTGCTTTTTCTTCTAAGCGGCTA
This sequence comes from Algivirga pacifica, assembly GCF_039543525.1. Classification (NCBI taxonomy): domain Bacteria; kingdom Pseudomonadati; phylum Bacteroidota; class Cytophagia; order Cytophagales; family Flammeovirgaceae; genus Algivirga; species Algivirga pacifica. The sequence continues at coordinate 9,308 of NZ_BAABJX010000017.1, read as the reverse complement.
GCTCTTGGACCTGCAAATAGCCAAGGATTCTTAGTACTCCCTGCTACTTTTTTTCCTTGTTTTTCAGACACCTCATTGGCTACCTGATGCCCCTTCAGCCAACTATCTCCCAATATTTTTTTAGTTCTGAAAGCATAAGCCGCATAAAAAAAAGGAGCGCAAAAAAAGCCTGCTAACAAAACGTAAGTGTTGATATAAGCCATATTGAATAAAAAAGTAATTGAATTATAATTTGGTTATTGTTGAGTCTTAGAGCTTGTTTGGAATACGTCTTCAGATAGGGTAAAAGTGCCTAACCTCTAATGAATACTTATTCACAAACAAATATAGTATAAATAATGATACTTTTATGTATCAAAAAACAAACCAAAGTAAACTTGACACATACATTTCATGCCTACTGATAAAAAATTAAGCAGTATTCCCTCTCCTTTTGTACTTTTGTAAGAAACATTTGCAGAACATATCAGCTACTGAAATCCATTACTCACACAATGAAAAAGAAATTATATCCCACCAAATGGTCTATACGGTTATTAGTTTGGTGCTTTTTGAGTCTATTTGTCAAATGGTTTAATATCAAAAAGCACCTTCCAAATGAAGTAAAGAATATCCAAGGCCCTTACCTACTTCTATCCAATCACGTAGGCTTCTGGGATCCTTTCCTGATTGGACACTTACTTCCCCGCTTTACACATTTTGTTTCTTCTGATGCCGTATTCCGCTCTCCTATTCTTCGTCTTTTCTTAACCGGCTTAGGAACTATTCCCAAGAAAAAAGGAATTCGAGACACTAAAGTAATTCGGGATATTATAGGCGTTATGCGACAAGGAGAAGGGGTTGGTCTCTTCCCCGAGGCTGTTCGTAACTGGGCAGGAAAAAGTTTTCCGATGGATCCATCTATTGTCAAATTGATTAAGATCTTAAAAGTCCCTGTAGTCGTAGCAGTCATGAAAGGGATGCACCAATTTAATCCTCGATGGAGTCGAAAATTACGCAGGACAAAAGTAGAAGTCTCCTATAAAATTCTCTTTACTCCTGAACAAGTGAAGGAACTCTCAGAAGAGGAGCTATTCGAAGCCTTAACCCAAGCCATCGATCATGATGAGGTCGCCTGGCAACAAGAACATATACACCCTATTCACTCTAAGCACAAAGCGGAAGAGATTGGACATGCACTTTACGTCTGTCCTGAGTGTCAAAAACTCAATACATTTGTCGCTAAAGGAAATGACTTCTATTGCCATTCCTGTGGGTACTATTTGCATATTAATACCTATGGTTTCTATGAGGTAAAAAGCTCACACCAGCTACACTTTGATAATATCCGAGATTGGTATCATTGGCAAGAAAAGTGGCTAATCAACACTGTAAGCCAAAAGTTTGAACAAGACAAAAACATTCCTCTACTCGAAGAGCAAAGACTTAATATATACCGGGGAGAAGGAAGTGAAGAAATCAAACTTCTGGGAGAAGGGACTGCCTATTTGTACACAGATAGAATAGAGATTTGTCTCGATGAAGATATTAACCCTATTATTCTTCCATTGGATCAGATACAAAGCCTCAGTGCACAACTACACGAAAGACTAGAAATGTACTATAACGACACCGCCTACCGCTTTGTAGGAATAAACAAAGGTGTTTCTGCCTTGAAGTGGGAGGTTGCGGTCAATACGCTGTGGAAAAAAATGGGGCAAGACAAGAAGCTTATGGCTTATATCCCTACGGAGATACTTGAGGGAGAACAACTATTGGGAAGGGAGTAAGTTATCGGTTATCGGTTATCGGTTATCGGTTATCGGTTATCGGTTATCGGTTATCGGTTATCGGTTATCGGTTATCGGTTATCGGTTATCGGTTATCGGTTATCGGTTATCGGTTATCGGTTAAGAAAGTTATTTTAACCCGAAACAACATACAATACCCTACGGGTAGTTTTTCAAGATTTTTTTTAAACGATAAGCGATAACCGATAAACTTTTATTAAACGATAAGCGATAACCATTGCATGGCGCCCGAAAACCTTTTTTAAACGATAACCGATAAACAAAAGCATTATCGAACAAACACCCACTCGTTCGCTTTAGACAGCTCTTCATTATAGGTATACCCCTCAGCATTGAACCCTTTTAAGTCCTCTGGATTAGTAATTCTATTTTTTACGGCATAAGCCACCATCATCCCTCGAGCTTTCTTGGCAAAGAAGCTAATCACCTTGTACTTATCATTTTTGAAATCCTTGAATACAGGAGTGATAATATTGGCTTTTAACTGTTTCTTTTTAATGGACTTGAAGTATTCGTTTGACGCTAAATTCACCAATGCCTCTCCCTCTTCCATTACCTCATTCAAACGCGTTGTTAAAAGATCTCCCCAGTATTCATAAAGGTTCTTGTGTTCCCCTACCGTTAATTTTGTCCCCATCTCTAAACGATAAGGTTGCATAAGATCCATAGGTCTCAATAAACCATATAATCCTGATAATATTCTCAAGTGTTCTTGTGCAAACTGCAAGTCTTCTTCTGACATACCTTCTACATCAAACCCTTGATATACATCTCCCTTAAATGCATAAATAGCTTGTCTTGCATTATCCGTGGTTGCTTCCTCACTCCAGGTAGCATAACGGTCCTTATTAAGTACTGCCAAATTTTCACTTATCCCCATCAAGCTTTGTAAAGCCTCCACATCAATTTTTCTCAATGCCTCAATCAGAACTGCCGATTTATCCATCAAGTCCGGTTTCGTATGAAAATACGATGGAATATCTTCTGAGTAATCCAGCGACTTTGCTGGAGAAATGACCATTTTCATATATAATATCGATTTTAAGTATTCGTTGAATTAACATCCAAAAGGGGTATAAAGTTAGCAAGAAAAAATAATCTTCTACACAGGGCGATGCCCTGTGCTATGAGCAATACCCTGTGCTATGGGTGATACCCTGTGCTATGGACGATACCTTGTGCTATTAGTGATACGATAGACTTTCATATTAACCCTGTCGCTGTCTACGAAATAATATACCGTTTAGAGACGCCATGTAATGAGTTATCACTTATTGTTTATAAGCGATAAACGACAAATAACCATCGTATTTTTCTTACATTTCATGGAGATTCCTTAGAAAAAATGGAGATTTATCTTATTTTTGAAAAAAATGGCACGATTTTATATGCCAAAGCATTTTTAATCTGACAAGACAACGCTAATCGCTACAAATAGAGAAATGTCAAAAGAGTTCTTTTTTATTTCTCGAGCAAAAAGAAGCCCTTTGACGGATTAACCTATTTGAAACAGCTTAGATAAGATGCCTGAAAAAACCGGGGATTATGCAAAAGACAAACATTAGTTTAAAACTGGGGCAACAGCAAAAACTGTCGCCACAGCAAATCCAATACATCAAACTACTACAGATTCCTACTGCAGAACTTGCATCTCGTATTGAAGAGGAACTGGAAGTAAACCCAGCACTGGAAGAGGGGAAGGAAGAAGAATATTCCAAAGAAGACAACAACGCTGAAGATAACTACGAAGAGGATTACGACGAATATGAAAGCGCTTCTGAGGATATCAGCTTTGACGATTACGTCAATACTGATGACGTTTACGGCTACAAAATGCAAGGAGATGGCCCTGGAGAAGAAGCTGACCGCGATATGCCTATTGCTATGCAAGCGACCTTATCTGATCATCTCAAAGATCAACTAGGATACCTTCGTCTTAACCATCATGAGCATACCATCGGAATGCAATTGATCGGAAGTATAGAGAACGATGGATATATTCGCAGAGAAATGGAGTCTATTGTGAATGATCTGGCTTTTTCCCAGAATATAGAAACCAGTGTAGAGGAACTAGAAAGCATTCTTCACCGCATCCAGTTCTCTTTTGACCCTCCTGGTATTGCTGCCAGAGACCTTCAAGAATGTCTAGACATACAACTCCAACGAAGAGATCAAAACGATCCTGATATCATCAATGCTCGAAAAGTGATTGTCTTATGCTTTGAAGAATTCAAGAAGAAACATTACCAAAAAATCAAAAAGAAACTAAGCTTTGATGATGATACTTTAAGAGATGCTCTACAGCAAATTCTTAAACTTAACCCTAAACCGGGAGGCTTCAGCAGCTCTTATTCTAGCGTACAATACCTTATTCCTGACTTTATTGTTCGTGAAGTCAATGGTGCATTACAAGTCTCTCTCAATAGCAAGAATGCACCCGAACTAAGAGTTAGTAGGTCATGGGCAGAAATGATCGATACCTACGAGAAAAGCTCTAAGAAGGATAAGGAAATCAATAAAACCGTCAAGTTTGTCAAACAACGCCTGGATGCAGCCAAATGGTTTATTGATGCGATCAAACAAAGACAAGATACTTTACTACGAACAATGAATGCTATCGTGTCTCATCAATATGATTTCTTTATGACAGGTGATGAAGGGAAGCTACGTCCTATGATCCTGAAAGATATCGCACAGCGCATCAATATGGATATCTCTACGGTATCTCGTGTAGCCAACAGTAAAGCCGTTCAAACAGACTTTGGAATCTACCCACTCAAGTACTTTTTCTCGGAGAGTATTTCTACCGAAAGTGGAGAAGAGGTAAGTAGCAAGGAGGTAAAGCATGTCTTAAAAAATATTATTGATGGAGAAGATAAAAGAAAGCCTCTTTCAGATGATAAACTGGAAAAGCTTCTTAAACTCAAGGGATATAATATTGCCAGAAGAACTGTTGCCAAGTACCGTGAGCAATTGGGAATTCCTGTAGCCAGACTTCGAAAAGAAGTGTAAAAGGTAATTATCGTTTATTACTTATCGCTTATCAGCCTTCATAAGCGATAAGTAATAAACAATCACTGATTCAGCATTCTTCTATTCAGTCATTTTCCTACAAAAAGATACCTATTCTTCATTCTTAACTCTTCATTCTTCATTAAAAAAAGGCATGCACCAAAAACTCGCTTCCAGAATCTCCATCGCTCTCCATCCCATTCTTATTCCTTTATGCCTAGAGCTATTCCTACTTTTTCTCTCTAAAGCGGGTATATGGCTTCCATTTAAAGGTAAAGTCATGCTTATCGCCTTTATAGGCATCTTCACAGTAATCTTTCCAGCAATGTGGATTTACTATCTGTATAAGTCAGAGTATATTCGTTCTCTGTATATGAAAAAACGAGAAGAGCGCCTGATTCCCTTATTGATCTCCTTTATCAGCTTTCTACTTCTAACGCTGATTCTCATTTTTAAACTAAGAATGGGGCCGCTTATCGTTGTCTCCTTTAGTAGCATGAGCACCCTAATCTTCATCCTACTATGCATCAGTTTTTTCCATAAGATCAGTTTACATACAGCCACACTAGCAGGAAGTTTAGGAATCTTATTGGCCATACGTAAATATGAACCCGTAGGAACAGACCTACTCAATGCCCCTGTTATCTTCTTTACGATAGCCCTGGGATTAGTCATGTCTGCTCGTTTAAGTTTACAAGCCCATACCAAGACAGAAGTCTACAGTGGCACTGCTGTAGGATTAGCAGTTTGCTATGGCGTCACTGCTTTACTACTGCACTTTATTGCCTAGTGTAGGGGTGTAAAATATAGAACTTTACACTTCTACATTTCTACACCTCAATTGAGCTTCAATTAAACAACTTGAACGCATAAAAAAAGGTATCTGTCAGACAGATACCTTTTCATTCTACAGGTACACATTTCGCTGATTTATTTCTCAGCCAAAGCTACATCCAAAGAGTCCAATAGCTTTTTGGCTACTGCTCTTGGCTTGTCTTTTTTAACTACTTTCAATTCATTTAACGCTAGTAAACCTTTCTCATACAGCCCCTCAGGATTACCGTCAAAACTATAACTTCCCAGTACCCACTGCAAATCTGCTACAATCTGACTGTGTACACCATCCTTATTTAGTTTAGACAACTTTTCCAAAGCCTCCTCACAGGCTACGGCAATTTTCAAGTCACTCATAGTAAAATTGTTAATAAATGGTAAAAAGAACTAATTGACCGGAATACGCTTCCGTGAAATTGTTAAAATGTATTTACTTAATCGTCTAAATATCAATTTTTTACAACTAAAAAAAGGGTGAATAACTCTCCAATTATTACATATCATTTGGCATACTTATTTCCCTGAAATTAACCTTTCAACCACTAACCATTATCACCATGAATGCCGTAAACTTTACGCACCCGTTTACCTTTACCACTTTGACTATCAGCTTCCTATACCTAACTTATATTTATATTATCCGACAAAGAAAAGAAAGAAAACAGATTACACCTGATTTACAATTTTTATCCCGAACCACTCAATATCTGACATTGGCTTCTAAAAAAAATGATAGGTTTAACTACCTTAAAGCCTATCTAGAACGCCTTAACTACCCTATACAGCTACAGCGATACCAACATCTACAACAGTTTGATACAAGTCTATGTATCTCCTACTCCTCTCCCATTGCCCAGTCCAAGGTCATTGTTTGTGCCTACGTATCTTCCAAGCCAACAGATCAACATTTTCATGGAGGAGTTGCCGAGCTTATGGAAATTGCTCGCCTTCTAAAAAAGGAGCAGCCCATTTTACCCTATGATATTGAGATGACATTTTTTATCTGTAAAGATCATACATCCAAAAGAAAGGCTGCAGAGGCCCTTGCACAGCACTATTATCAGAACGATGAAGAAATCAAATTATGCCTGCTGTTACAACCAGGATTACAGGCACGAAATACTATTGAGAAATATTTACTGCAATTACAACAACCTACAGTTATAAGGCAAGATCAAGTCTTGATACAAGGTGACTTCAGTAGTTATTTTCAAGCTAAAAAAATTCAGACTAATATCGCTCAGCACTGTCGTATCTCTGCGCATATAGAATATTTGCCAAGAAGAAAAGACCACCCTTACTACGCATTCAGGAACACCTCCTACCCCACGTTAATCCTCTCCGATAGGAGTTCAACCTATCATCAACAAGCGGCCTTACAAAGCCTTTATAAAGTCACCAAAAGTCTCTATGGGATTATCACTAATCTTTAGTTGTTCATACCGCTACACGGCGTATGTTAGTTGAGCTTCGCTCGTTCATATTGTTTAGTTGAATCTATTATCTGGCGTTTAAATAGCAATTCGCTCGTTGAATGGTTAACTGTTTATTAAAATCAATCAACAATTCAACGAGCGAAGCCCTATTAAAAAATTCAACTAAACACCATGAACAATCTTATCCGGCTACCAGCGTAGTATGCAACCCACACTCTGTTTTGGTAGAGCCAGACCATCGTCCTGAGCGGTCATCAAAGCCATTCGCTGCATTTCCTTTGGCAGTACAGTGTGTACAACCAATACTAAAATACCCTTCTTTCACCAATGGATGAATTGGCAGGTTATACTTATTTATGTATGTATATACCATTTTGGAATCCCATTCCAGAATAGGGTGATAACGTAATACATCATGCTTCGCTTTCCCTTCTTTCCCCATATTGGCACGGTTAGCAGTTTGTCCTTTTCTCACACCGTTTACCCAAACATCATACTCCTTTAATACCGCTTCCAAAGGGGCTACTTTATTGATATGGCAGCAATACTCGGGATCAGCCTTATACAAAGGCTCTCCTTTAGCATCCACCTGTTTTGCTTTCGGGATATCGGAAGTAAGGCTATGTATATTTAACTTCATTGTTTTTTTCACCTCCTCCATATAAGCTATGGTCTCAGGAAAGTGATAACGTGTATCCATAAAGAAAATAGGCATATCAGGATCTACCTGACTGATGATATGTAACATAACAATACTTTGTGGCTGAAAAGATGATGTTGAAAACAACCTTAATCCCTTCTCTTTATACGCACGAATATCCGAGGCAATCTCCTCTTTCAATTGTTCAAAGTTATATTCCATACAATAATGCTTGTCTTTCTTGCTGATGTTATAATAAAGTCGATAGGCTTGGATTTTAAAGTTTAATTACCCTATCGACTTACTAGATTATATTGTAAATAAAAAGGCTATTTATTTGAATTGCAAACATCTAAGATGTTTTTTAATCATTGTTCAAATAAATAGCCCTCTTATTGAATACGCTTTTTTATTGGATTTCAGTCAAATAAAGAACGCCTATCCAATACTATATGTACCTTCAGAAAAGTTTCCTATAGACCACTCTCTTAAGAGAGCAAAAAACTTAAATCAGCATCGGCCGGTAATTCGTAAGGATCTTTCCCTTTTTCAAACATTCTTACCGGTAAGGTACCTTTTAAGGTAATTTGGTCACCATCTACCAATAACCAGCTTCCTTCTCTCAATCCTACCACTGCTTGCTCATTAAAATAATGAAACTCCTTGATTCTGGTCTCACGGGTTTCTCCCATATGCTTAGAATCTGGATTTGGATCCAGGTAATGTGGATTGATATTAAATGGCAATACCTGTAACGCTTCAAAACTTGGAGGGTATACAATCGGCATGTCATTGGTAGTCGAAATCGTTAACCCAGTGATATTAGAACCTGCACTTGTTCCCATGTAAGGCATCCCTTCTGTAATTCTTTTTCTCAAAGGAAGAAGAACACCTTGATCGTACAACTGCTTAAGCAATACAAATGTATTCCCACCACCAGTAAAAACGCCCTGAGCCTCCTCTATGGCCTTTACGGGATCATCAAACTCATGTACCCCCTTCAATGTAATTCCTAAAGATGTAAATTTCTCCCTTGCGATAGCGGTATACTCATCATGAGAGATTCCTCCCGGGCGGGCAAAAGGAATAAAAATTACTGTCGATGCTTCTTTGAAGAAATCCTTAACATCTTCCTGACAATACTCCAGATACCCCTTACCATACACGGTAGAGGTACTTACTACCATTAGCTTTCTTGTACTCATATTTTGGTTTATCGGTTATTGTTTATCGCTTAAATTGAACGTTGCTCCCTTATATCAACAAGCAGTATAAAATGCCTCAAGGAGGCAACTGTCTACCTGCAATCTGGTTAAAAAAAAAGGATTGGCAAATGCCAATCCTACAATTATATGTATATCACATACTTACTAAGGGATATCTTTCACTTGATAAGTACTTTGACTTATCAAGTTTACGTGCTCACGACTGGATTCGAACCAGCACGACCGGGAAGGTCACCACCCCCTCAAGATGGCGTGTCTACCAATTTCACCACGTGAGCCTATTTTAATATATACTATTAAAATATACGTGATCCCGCTGGGGTTCGAACCCAGGACCCTCTCCTTAAAAGGGAGATGCTCTACCAGCTGA